>JAVRPG010000053.1:0-8096 GCA_032162325.1 Mycobacterium sp.
TAGCTTGCCAGCAGTGTCCCCACCAACGCTTCGCTGACCCGAAGATCGGCGGCGATCGTCGGCAGCGCGCCTACCGGCACGATCTCGGCCGTGACGTAGACGAACGCCGCGGCCGCCAGCACCGTCAGCTGCACGGTGACGCGCGGCGTCCACGTGTAATTAGGCCGTGAGCGGGTATCGACGGTCATAGCGGGAGCACCACCGTATCGGCTCAGGATGGGAATAGCGCTAGAGCCGGTTGTCATCTGATAGGCGATCGCCGCTCAATCGAGAGAGGACTGTGATGGTCGACATTCCGCAGGGGTACGAATTGCTGTTGAAGCGCCCGCTGTACGGGCACCTGGCTACGACGAGACCCGACGGAAACCCACAGGTGAATCCGATGTGGTTCGACTGGGACGGCGAGCTGCTGCGGTTCACCCACACCGCAAAACGCCAGAAGTACCGCAACATCACGGCGAACCCGCACGTGGCGATGTCGGTCAGCGATCCGGATAACCCGTACCGCTACGTGGAGGTGCGGGGCGTGGTGGAGGAGATCGTCCCCGATCCCACCGGCGCGTTCTACATGCATCTCAACGACCGCTACAGCGGTCCGCTGACAGAGCCACCACCGGACAAGGCCGACCGGGTGGTCCTCGTCGTGCGCCCGACCGGGTACAGCAAGCAGTAGGGGCAGCGCGAGTCGCCGCCTCCTGCGCGAAAAGTTCGTCCTGAAGGGCGGCGTGCTCCTCGCCGCGTTCGGCAACCGCCGGCCTACTCGTGACGTCGACCTCGCTGAGCGGGACATCAGCAACGACGAGGCGACGATTCTTGCCGTGATCCAATCCGTACTCTCTGTTCAAATTTCCGAGGACGACGGGATCGAGTTCGCACTCGACACCGCCACGTCGGAGTTGATACGCGACGAGGACGAAGACTCAGGCGTTCGGGTCAACTTGGATGCCAACATTGCTACGTCGCGGAACAGATTCCACGTCGATGTGAACGTCGGCGATCCAATCGTTCCGGGCCCAACCATCGTGTCCGCCCCTCGGCTGATGGGCGGCGACCCGATCACCGTCAAGGGCTATCCGCTGCACATGGTGCACGCCGAGAAGATCGTCACCGCCGTGCAACGTGGCGTGGCGAATACGCGGTGGCGGGACTTCGGCGACATCTGGGCCCTATCCCGCAGCCGCTGTCGGCATATGCCGCCGCTGAGGACAACACCCTTGAGCCGGCCTCCGGTGGCAAGCTGATTGCATGATCGTGGCGTTTAGCGTCAGCCCATCCGGCGGTGACGAGGCGGGCGGCGTTGGCGCAGCGGTGGCAGAGGCGATTCGGGTGGTCCGCGCGTCGGGCCTGCCGAACGAGACGAACGCGATGTTCACCAATATTGAGGGCGAGTGGGACGAGGTGATGGCGGTGGTGAAGCAGGCCATTGATGCCGTGGCAGCTGTCTCCCCCCGCGTCAGCCTGGTGCTCAAGGCTGACATCCGCCCTGGCTACACGGGCCAGCTGACCGCCAAGGTGCAACGCATCGAGCGCGCGCTCGGCGACTAGGACCGCACCAGCCGTGCGATCGCAGCAGAGGCCTCTGCCAATTTGGCGACGGCCTCATCACCGCCTTCGGCGACGGCCTGCGTGACGCAATGGCCAAGGTGCTCGTCGAGGAGGCCGAGCGCCACCGACTGCAGTGCGCTGTTGACCGCGCTGATCTGGGTGAGGACGTCGATGCAGTACTTGTCCTCGTCGATCATCTTCGCGATGCCGCGGACCTGGCCCTCGATTCGGCGTAGTCGCTTGGCGTAGCTCTCTTTCTGCTCCGAATAACCGTGTGCGGCAGTCATTTCAGCCTCCCAGCATCTGCTTCATCTGGCCGATCTCGGCTTCCTGCGTTGCGACGATGTTCGTCGCCAGCGTCTTGGCATCCTCATTGTCGCCGTTGGCGATCTCGGCCTTGGCCATTTCGATCGCTCCCAGATGGTGGCTGATCATCGACTCCAGCCACAGTCTGTCGAACTCTGCCCCGTTCAGCGACGTCAGCTTCGTCATCGTCGCCTCGTCGACCATGCCCTGCTTGGTGCTGCCGTGCCCGGAATGCCCGGAATTCGTGTCGGGGTTCTCGTTCCACTGCACCAGGAACACCTTCATGACATTGATCTCCGGTTGCTGCGCGGCCGAGATCTGCTTGGCCAGGGCGACGAGTTGGTCGTTGGTGGAGCGGTCGGGAACCATCGCCGACAACTCAACGGCCTGCTGGTGATGCGGAATCATGTTCGTGGCGAAGGCGACGTCGTCGGCGTTGTAGCCGGCCGGCTGCCCGGTGATGACGGGCTCGTCGCTGTGCTCCTCACCGGTGTGGCCGTCCGACGCCGGGCTGCTGCACGACGACAGGAACAGCGCGGCGGCCACGGCAGCCAGCACCGCGGCAACCCGGACGGTGATGGGCGTCATGCATCCATCGTAGCGGATACCCCTATGGGGTATTGATAGGCGTTTGGCCGGGTGAAACGCCGAAGGCATACTTGAGCGATGCCCTCAGACTCGCCCGATATGAAGCCCCGCAGCCGCGACGTCACCGACGGTCTGGAGAAGGCCGCCGCCCGCGGGATGCTGCGCGCAGTAGGCATGGGCGACGACGACTTCGCGAAGCCGCAGATCGGTGTCGGCTCGTCGTGGAACGAGATCACTCCGTGCAACCTGTCGCTGGACCGGTTGGCCAAGGCCGTCAAGGACGGGGTGTTCGCCGCGGGTGGCTACCCGTTGGAGTTCGGCACGATCTCGGTGTCCGACGGGATCTCGATGGGCCACGAGGGCATGCACTTCTCGTTGGTGTCGCGAGAGGTGATCGCCGACAGCGTTGAGGTTGTCATGCAGGCCGAGCGGCTCGACGGCTCGGTGCTGCTGGCCGGTTGCGACAAGTCGCTGCCCGGAATGCTGATGGCCGCAGCGCGGCTGGACCTGGCCAGCGTCTTCCTCTATGCCGGATCGATCCTGCCTGGCATTGCCAAGCTGTCGGACGGCACCGAGCGCCAGGTCACGATCATCGACGCGTTCGAGGCCGTCGGCGCCTGCGCGCGCGGGCTGATGCCGCGTGAGGACGTCGACGCCATCGAGCGAGCGATCTGTCCCGGCGAGGGCGCGTGCGGCGGCATGTACACCGCCAACACCATGGCCAGCGCCGCCGAGGCACTTGGCATGTCGCTGCCGGGCAGCGCCGCTCCGCCTGCTACCGACCGCCGCCGTGACGGGTTCGCCCGCCGCAGCGGCCAGGCCGTCGTCGAACTGCTGCGCCGCGGCATCACCGCCCGAGACATCCTGACCAAGGAGGCGTTCGAGAACGCGATCGCGGTGGTGATGGCCTTCGGCGGCTCGACCAACGCGGTGCTGCACCTGCTGGCCATCGCACACGAAGCAGGAGTGAAGCTGACGCTGGAGGACTTCACCGCGGTTGGCTCGAAGGTTCCCCATCTCGCCAACGTCAAGCCGTTCGGCCAGCATGTGATGACCGACGTCGACCGCATCGGTGGCGTGCCCGTCGTGATGAAGGCATTGCTGGATGCCGGTCTGCTGCATGGTGATTGCCTCACCGTCACGGGGCAGACGATGGCCGAGAACCTCGCGCACATCGCGCCGCCGGATCCCGACGGCAAGGTGCTGCGCGCGCTCGACAATCCGATCCACCCCACCGGCGGAATCACGATCCTGGGCGGATCACTTGCCCCGGAGGGTGCGGTGGTCAAGTCGGCCGGGTTCGATTCCGATGTGTTCGAGGGCACCGCAAGGGTTTTCGAACGCGAGCGGGCCGCTCTCGATGCCCTGGAGGACGGCACCATCACCGCGGGTGACGTGGTGGTGATCCGCTACGAGGGCCCCAAGGGCGGGCCAGGGATGCGGGAGATGCTGGCGATCACCGGCGCCATCAAGGGCGCAGGGCTCGGCAAGGACGTGCTGCTGATGACCGACGGCAGGTTCTCCGGCGGCACCACCGGGCTGTGCGTCGGACACGTCGCACCCGAGGCGGTCGACGGCGGGCCGATTGCATTCGTGGCCGACGGTGACCGGATTCGACTCGACGTGGCCAAGGGTACCCTGGATGTGTTGGTGGATCCGGCCGAATTCGAGTCGCGCAAGGCGGGTTTCGAGCCGCTGCCGCCGCGCTACACCACCGGCGTGCTCGCCAAGTACACCAAGCTGGTCGGGTCGGCGGCCACCGGCGCAGTTTGCGGCTAGCGGCCGGCCGGGGTCACCCCGGCCGGTCTTGTCGTGCCTGACTAGTGCTCGGAATCGCGGACGCGCATTCCGAAATACACGGCGTTCAGGCCCAGCACCGTGATCAGCAGACCGCAGATCGCGTGTGACCAGATCATGCCCGCGGTTGGCGACGCGACGAAGATCCACGGTGAGGCGAAGATCCATACACCGAAGACCGGCAGCGTCCACGTCATGCCGTGGGTACGGTCCAGTGCCGAGCCGAAACACATTGCCAAGACAGCAACGGTGATTCCTACGATCAGATCGTTGGCAGGTAGCCGCGTGAAGGCGTCGAAGCCGACGATATGCGGTGACAGGGCAACGTATATCGCCGTCAGCAACGTCAGGCCGAAGGTGGCCTGCGCGGTCATCGACTCCGACGCGCGGTCGTAGCTCGCGCGGAGGGCCAATATGTCAGGATGCTGATCGATTGATGCATGGGATGTTGTCATTTCGTTTCCTTTCTGTTATCTGGCAAACGTTTTGGGGTGTGCAATACCCATCCATCAATCTCCAGATTACGCCTTTTCGCGCAACGCCAGCGAATCGCCTTACTCGTCGCTGAAGCGGTGCTGATCCGCCCGCGGCCGGCCAAAGCAGTTAGTAGACGGGCTCCTTGACGATCGCCACCGCGAAGCCGTCCCAGCCCTTGGTGCCGACCGTCTGGATCGCCGCCGCATCCAGTCGCGGGTTTTCGCCCATCATCTCGAGCATGTCGCGCACGGCGCGGGCCTGCGTGTCGTCGGGTGCCGGGTCGAGGACGCGTCCAAACCGAGCGATGTTGTCCACCACGATGATTGAGCCCGGCGCACCAAGTTTGATCGCCCACTCGACGTACGCGACATTGTTCTCCTTGTCCGCATCGATGAAGATCAGGTCGAACGGCTCCTCACGGTCGGCCAGCGTCGGCAGTGTGTCCAGCGCGGCGCCGACGATCACCTCCACACGGCCTTCGACCCCGGCGCGCGCCAGGCTCTCCCGCGCCACCTCGGCATGCGTGGGTTCGTACTCGAGCGTGACAACGCGGCCGCCGGGACCGACGCCGCGGGCCAGTTGGATGGTGCTGTATCCCGCGAGTGTGCCGATCTCGAGTACACGGGTGGCGCGCATCGCCGTCGCCAGTATGAACAAGAGCTTTCCGTGTTGGGCGGACACCTCGATCGCAGGCATCCCGGCGGCAGCGCCCGCCTCGCGCGCCGCCCTCAGCGCGTCGTCCTCGGTCCGCAACGCGCGGTTGAACAGCTCGTCAAGCGCCTTCGGATCCGGCTCCGCCATGCGATAAACGCTACCGCACACCCTCTTTGGCGTACACGACACGCAAAACGTGGGCGACCTCCGGCCCCATCACCGCTTCGGCGAGCTCACAGAACGTCGCGACGAACTCCGGCCCGTGCGGCGGCTCGGCATCGCTCAGGTGGTGGGCCATCTCGTGCAACACCACGAGCTCGCGCAGCGCCCACGTCGCGCGACGGTCGGGCACGGCGATAGCCGCCGCACCATCGGAGTTCTCATAGTGGGCGGCGGTGGCCCCGCGCCGGGCCCGAACTGTCAGTGCACCCACGGCCGGCCAGCGTGCCCGGACGGCAGGGTGGGCCAGTATCTCGTCGACGTAGCGCTGCACCGCCGGCGCCGACGCGAACCGCCCTTCCGGCGGAAGCGTCAGCTGCGTGCCGAAGAAGTCGACGACGCGGTCGCCGTGCTCGGCCGCGCGGTCGAACAGCGTCCGGACGAATTCCTCAGCGGCGTAGACCTTTGCCCGCTGCGTGTCGCGCGGCGTCACTTCTCCAATGCCGAGCGGGCGCCGGCCAGCTCGGGGCTGTTACCCAGCCGGGCTCTCCTGCCGGCCTTGTCGCCCGCGCGTCGCGCCGCCGACGAGTAGCCGGCCGTCGCGCTCGTTGCCCGCCACGTGCCGCGAGCCGGCGAGGTCTCGCGATAGAAGTCCTTTAGCTCGATGTCCTTGTCCCGCAACGCGACAGCGGTACCGGGGCGGCTGTCGCGGCCGTTGGTGGCTTCACGCTGCGCCTGCTCACGCGCCTCCGACAGTCGCCTACCGACGCGGGCGCCGAACGCCAGCTGGAAGTTGATCCGCGCGGTGATCGTCGGCGTCGGCCGGTGCGCTCCCGACGAGATGTAGGCCTCGGACGCCCTCACCATCTGCAGAACCAGGCTGGCGTACAGCGCGTGACTGGCGTCGATGTCCTCGGCGAAGCCGTACGCGTAGACGAACGTCGAGTTCGACGCGACGTCGCACTTCACGTCGTTGGCGAGCGCGATCACCGTGAACAGCTGCACGTAGGTGCGCAGCCCGCGGGAGCCCGCGTTCCCGATGGTGATGGTGCGCTGCACGGGCGTCTGCGCTTTCGTGCGCTTGTCTGAATGTGTGCGGGCGAGCGCGAGATCGATCGACGTCGCCGTGGCCAGCCGTTGTGCGGCGGCCATGAACGCGTCGGCCTCGTGCTGGTTGTCGGTGCCCTCGGCCTGGCGGAGCAGCGCGGCGATGCGCGCCAGCATCTTGTCGTCAGTCACGGCGCCAGATTAGGGCTATTGGCCGACAAAGACGTCGAGCGCAGTGACCACCTGTGGAGAAAGCGGCCCCGGCTTGGTGAGGTTGGCGATGCTGTCGCTGGGATCGTCGTGCAGCACATGGTTGACGCCCTGGAGTTCGACGACCTTGAGCGAGGTGTGTTTGAGCGCGTCGATGAGGGGGCGCTCGGCTTCACACTTGGCCTGGCTGTCGGTGTCCGAGCAGGTCAACAAGACCGGAGTGCCCGCGGGCACCTTCGCGGCGAGCGCCACCGGGTCGATCGTGTCGGCGTCGGCGACGGCCTTCACGTTGCCCGGGTTGACGATGGCGCTCAGCCCCTCCGGCAGCTGCGGGGGCACGGTGCCCTTGGTCCGGACTTCATCCACGGTGGCCAGCCACGTCGCCAACGTCTGGGGGCTTGCGTCGCCGCGCACCCGGTTGGTGATGATGTCGAGATAGCGGCCGGGCAGCGGCTGAAACAGGCCCAGCGAGTGGATCTTCGGCGCGCCGGGCGTGGGGTCGGCCGCCAGCGTCATCGCCTGGATGGTGCCCTCACCCAGGCCGTACACCGAGATGCGCGCCTTGTCGGTGCCGGGCTGATCGGCGAGAAAACGAACCGCTGCGTCGGCACCCGTGGTGTAGACGGCGCTGACGACATCGTTCGGCCGGTATGGGCCGAGGCCGGTCTTGCCGGTACCGACCTTGTCGTAGCGCAGGCTGGCGACGCCGCGGCCCGACAGCTGTTCGGCCAGTTGACGCATGTTGCCGATGGGACCGACGACCGCGTTGTCGCCGTTGCGGTCGGTCGGCCCGCTTTCGGAGATCAGCAGGGCCGCGGGCCCTGGTCCGGCGTCCTGCTGGTGCCGGTAGGTGCCGTAGATGGTCAGGGCGTCGGCGTGGAAGCTGACGTCTTCGTCGACCCAGGCATGACCTTCCGACGAGCAGCCAGCCAGCGCCAGCACCAGCGAAACGGTAAGGACGACAAGGCCTTTCACAGGCGAATCTCGATCCAGGACGCGACGTCGTCGAGCACCACGGCGCGTTCGGGCTCGTTGAACACCTCGTGGTAGAGCTCCGGGTAGACCTTCAGGTGCACATCGGTGGAGCCAACGCACTCGACAAGGCGCCTGCTGCCGTCGACGGGAATCAGCTTGTCCTGCTCGCCGTGCACGACGAGCAGCGGCGCGGTCAGTGCGCCCGCGCGCTGGGGCATGGTCTCGCCGACGCCGATCAATGCGCGGGCGATACCGGCGGGCAGCTTGCCGTGGTGGACCAGCGGGTCGGCGTTGTAGGCGGCCACCACCTCGGGGTCACGCGATACCGCGTCGGTGGG
>JAVRPG010000054.1:0-5804 GCA_032162325.1 Mycobacterium sp.
ATTGCACTCGATCTCCATGCCGGTCAGTGGCCGCTCGAACTCGAAACTGGACTGGGCGAGCATGGTTTCGAAGACGTCCAGGCACAGTTGCACCTTGCGCCGGTACTCGCGGCGGTGCGCGCGAGAATAGTCGGTCTGCTTCACCTCTTCGCCCACATCGCCGATGCAACAGCTTGGGTGACGGCCGCGCAAGGAAATCGCGCATAAATCGTCGCGTGTACGTTCGAACTTGTCCTCTTTCAACGACAGGAGGCGGAAATGACCGAACCCACCACCCCTATAGAGCCACCACCCGCACCCGCACCGCCATCGGCCAACGCCGGCTGGGCAGTGGCCGCTCTGCTGTTCTTCTGGCCGCTCTCGTTTTCGGCGTTCACCCACGCGTTCAACGTCTATCCGCTGTGGGCGTCGGGCAATGTCGACGGCGCCCAATACGCTTCAGATCGGGTGCGCCGCCTCGGTCAGCTCTCGTTGTGGATTTTCGGCGGTCTGCTGCTGTTGTTCGCGGTCCTGTACGCCATTTTCTTGGTGGTGCTCATCTCCCAAGGCGACGGCATGTTCTACCACCACGGTTTCGACCACGGCAATCGCGGCGACTAACGGCTGGCCACCATGACCTGCGGGTCCATCAGCCCGCCCCGCAACTCGACCTCGATTGAGGGACCGGCGTACGCGGCCAGCGCTCGCAGCGCCGACGGGCTGTAGGTGCGCAGCGAGCTGATCACACCGTCGTGCACAAACGGCACCACCGGCGCCAGCGGCTGCATCGCCGCCAGCCGCAGGATGTGCAGCGGCGAAGGTGGCCGCGGAAGGTCGATGATCACGAGCTTGGCGGCAACGCGGGTGCCTTCCGCTAAAACGCGCGATGCCAGCGACGGCGGCAGATGGTGAAACGAGAAGGCGAACACCACCAGGTCGAAGTGCCCGTCGGGCGCCTCGATCGCGGTCGCATCCATCCGCCGAACCGTGGCCCGGGGATGCTCGCCGAGATCACCGGCCTTGATGGCCTCGACGGATTGCGCCTCGATGTCGGTAACCGTGACCTCGGCCGTGGGATGCCATTCCAGCAGCTTGCGCGACAGCCCGCCATGGCCCGAGCCGAGCTCCAGGATTTTGGGGTCGGCCACGTCGGCCACCTCGTTGAGCGCGATGCGGGCGAACTTTTCGGTGTTGCCGAAGAATTCGCCCGTCCACTCCAGGGCGCGGATGACGCTGCGCTTGACCTTGTCGTCGACATCGTCGCGGTCGAGATACTCCAGCCGATCGGTCTGCAACAGCCGGTCAACGCAGGAGGCGTTCGGCCCGCCGCGGGGCATGCGGTCAATGTCGACGATCGGCTCTGCCATGTAGTCCATGATGGACGACGGATTGCGGTCAGGAGGGAAGAGGAGTTTGGCAGAGTTCGTCGCAGCGATCGACCAGGGCACCACCAGCACCCGATGCATGATCTTCGACCACGACGGCGCCGAGGTCGGGCGCCATCAGCTGGAGCACGAACAGATCCTGCCGAAGGCTGGCTGGGTCGAGCACAACCCCGTCGAGATCTGGGAACGCACCTCGTCGGTCATCGCGTCGGCGCTGAACAAGACCAAGCTGTCGGCCACCGACCTGGCCGCGCTTGGCATCACCAACCAGCGGGAAACCGCACTGGTGTGGAACCGGCGCACCGGCCGGCCCTATCACAACGCGATCGTCTGGCAGGACACGCGCACCGACCGGATCGCCTCGGCGCTGGACCGCGACGGCCGCGGCGACGTCATCCGCCGCAAGGCCGGGCTGCCGCCGGCCACGTATTTCTCCGCAGGCAAGGTGCAGTGGATCTTGGAGAACGTCGACGGGGTCCGCGCCGACGCCGAGAGCGGCGACGCGATCTTCGGCACCCCCGACACCTGGGTGCTGTGGAATCTCACCGGCGGCCCGCGCGGCGGCGTGCACGTCACCGACGTGACCAACGCCAGCCGGACCATGCTGATGAATCTGGAGACGCTGGCCTGGGACGACGAGCTGCTGTCGTTCTTCGGCATTCCGCGGCAGATGCTGCCCGAGATCAAGCCGTCGTCCTTCCCCGAGTCCTATGGCATCACCCGCGACGACGGGCCCGTCGCGGGACAGGTGCCGATCACCGGGATCCTCGGCGACCAGCAGGCCGCGATGGTCGGGCAGGTGTGCCTGGACGCCGGCGAGGCCAAAAACACTTATGGCACAGGTAATTTCCTGCTGCTCAACACCGGCGAGAAGATCGTGCGGTCCGAGAACGGGTTGCTGACCACGGTGTGCTACCAGTTCGGTGACACCAAACCCGTTTACGCACTGGAGGGTTCGATCGCCGTCACCGGTGCGGCGGTGCAGTGGCTGCGCGACCAGTTGGGAATCATCAGCGGCGCTGCGCAGAGCGAGGCGCTGGCACGCCAGGTCGACGACAACGGCGGGGTGTACTTCGTGCCCGCCTTCTCGGGATTGTTTGCGCCGTACTGGCGTTCGGACGCCCGCGGCGCGATCGTCGGGCTATCGCGCTTCAACACCAACGCGCATCTTGCACGAGCGACGCTGGAGGCGATCTGCTACCAGAGCCGCGATGTCGTCGACGCGATGGAGGCCGATTCGGGCGTGCATCTCGAGGTGCTCAAGGTCGACGGCGGTATTACCGCCAACGATCTGTGCATGCAGATCCAGGCCGACGTGCTCGGCGTCGACGTCGTCAAGCCCGTCGTCGCCGAGACCACCGCGCTGGGCGCCGCATATGCCGCCGGCCTGGCGGTCGGGTTCTGGGAGAACCCCGACGACCTTCGTGTCAACTGGCAGGAGGACAAGCGCTGGACGCCTGCGTGGAGCGGGGACCAGCGCGCCTCCGGCTACGCGGGCTGGCAGAAGGCGGTACAGCGGACGTTGGATTGGGTCGACGTCGACTAGTCGGATTCGGCCGCGTCGTCCAGCTCTCGCTTGGTGTCGTCGTCGAGTTCGATATCGGCGACGGCCGTGTTCTCTTCGAGATGGCTGACCGACGACGTGCCCGGGATCAGCAACACGTTGGGTGCTACCGATAGCGTCCACGCCAGGGCGATCTGCGCAGGCGTGCGGCCGAGTTTCGACGCCTCGCTCTGGACCGCGGGGTGGCCGAGCACCGGATTGTCGGCAGAGAAGCCCGAGCCCAGTGGGAAGAACGGGACGAAGGCGATGCCGTGCTCGAGGCAGGTGTCGAGCACCGCCTGCGAGGTCCGATCGACGAGGTTGTAGGCGTTCTGCACGCACACGATCTCGGTGCGGTCGAGGGCAATCTGCAGATGCTCGAGGGTGATGCTGCTCAGCCCGATTCCGGCGATCAGCCCTTCGTCTCGGGCCTGGATCATCGTGGTCAGCTGACGGTCGAACAGCTCGTGATCCACGTCGCCCGGCGCGCCGGGATCCTCGCCACCCATCACGCGCAGGTTGACGGCGGCCAGCCGATCGGTCTGCAGCGTGCGCAGGTTCTCCTCGATGCTCTCGCGAAGTTCGTCGGGCTGCTGGGCCGGCAGCCAGTTGCCTTGATCGTCGCGCTTGCCGCCGACCTTGGTCACCAACGCGAGGTTCGCCGGATACGGATGAAGCGCCTCGCGGATCAGTTCGTTGGCGACGTTCGGTCCGTAGAACTGCGCTGTGTCGATGTGGTTGATGCCCAATTCAATTGCGCGGCGCAACACGGCCAGCGCCTGGTCGGGGTCACGGGGTGGCCCGAATACGCCGGGACCGGGTAGCTGCATGGCGCCGAAACCGACGCGGCCGACGGTGAACTGCCCAAGGGGAAAGGTCTGCATATGTGAATTGTGGAGCCTGAGCGGCGCTCACCGCCGCCCAGGCTCCACAAATCGCTGGTTATTCGGACTCGCCGAGGATCTGGTAGATCTCGCGGCGTGCGTTGTTGACGATGTCGACGATGCGCTCTTGCTGCTCGTCGTTCGTCGTGTACGCGGACTGCGCGACGGCGCCCATCAGCTGGGTGACCGCGCTGCGCAGGTTGACGTGTCCGGGCTCGACGTCATTGGCGATCTCCTGCCACGGCGGGGTCTCGATCTTGTCGGCGGCCGCCCTGCCCTCGTCGGTCAGCTCGAAAAGCTTCTTGCTGCCTTCACTTTCGCGAGCGACCAGCAGACCCTCGTCGACGAGCAGCTGAAGCGTCGGGTAAACCGAGCCGGGGCTGGGCCGCCACAGGTTCTGGCTGCGCTCGGCGATCTCCTGGATCATCTCGTAGCCGTGCATCGGCCGTTCGGCGAGCAGCTTGAGGATCGCGGCGCGGACATCGCCGCGCTTGCCGCGTCCTCGCCCGCTGCGGCCACGGCCGCGCGGACCGCCGGGGCCGAATCCGAATCCTCCGCGGGGGTCGAATCCGAATTCGAAGCCGCGGCCGGGACCGAAACCGCGGCCGGGTCCGAAGCCGAGGTTGCCCTCGACGCCGGGACCAGCGTCGTGCTCGCGCAGATGGTCACGAAGATGGTCGCGGAACTCGCGGCGGGCCTGCCTGCGCTGCTGATGAAACGCGCGCCGATCGCCCGGGCCGAAGCCGAAGCCGAATCCGCCGGGGGGTGGGGTGAATGGGTTAGTCATGTTTGTTGATTCCTTACGTTCGGGTGGAAACGCCCTTCGCGCTTCCGATACGTCAACGATATATCGGAAACTATCGCGATGCAACGATTATTTCCGCCGGCGCTCGTCGATGGCGGTGACCAGCCAGCGCGCCCAGTCGGCCTCCATCGCGTGGGCCCGCAGCCCGTCCTCGAGCGCGGCATAGCCGTAGAAGGAGGCGTCGTCGTCGGCCCATTCGATGGAATCCCGCACGTCTTCCAGCCGCTTCACCTCGGCATCGGCCTGCTCGGCCATCTCGACCACGTGGTCGCGGGCCTGCTCGGGCGGGACTTCGCCGAGCAGAAACAGCCCGGCGCTACGAAACGGCGGATCAGCCGGCGGGTCTGTCACCCAGCGCCGCAGCTCGGCGCGGCCGGCCTCGGTGATGCGGTACTCCTTCCGGCCCCGCGGGCCCATGTCGGACACCTCGATCAGCCCCGCGTCGGCCAGCTTGTTCAGCTCGCCGTACAGCTGACTCTGCGTCGCCGACCAAACGTTGGCCATGGACTTCTCGAAGTGTTTGAGAAGGTCGTACCCGCTGCCGGGCTCCTGGGCCAAGAGGCCCAATGCCGCAATCCGCAAGCCTCGTCGGCACCGGCGAGTTTTCAACGGGACAACTACGCACCCGTGACCGATGAGTTGACGGAGTTCAACCTGCCCGTCGAAGGCGCCATCCCCGCCGAACTCGACGGGTGGTACCTGCGCAACGGGCCCAACCCGCGCCAGGCGACCGCCCACTGGTTCACCGGCGACGGCATGATCCACGGTGTCCGCATCGAGGGCGGCCGCGCCGCCTGGTACCGCAACCGCTGGGTGCGGACCGACACCTTCTCCGAGGACTTCCCGCTCTACAACGCCGATGGCACTCGCAACCTGCGGTTCAGCGTCGCCAACACCCACGTCGTCAACCACGCAGGCAAGACGCTTGCGCTGATTGAATCGTCGCTGCCCTACGAGATCTCCAACGAGCTGGAGACGTTGGGCGCCTACGACTTCGGCGGGAAGCTGGTCGATTCGATGACCGGCGAGCTGCACTTCTTCGGCTACGGCAGCATCTTCGAGCCCTATGTCACCTATCACCGGGCCGACGCCAACGGCGAGTTGACCATCAACCGGCCGCTGGATGTCAAGGGGCACACCATGATGCACGACTTCGCCCTGACCGCCGAGCACGTCGTCTTCATGGACCTGCCGCTCGTGTTCAATCT
>JAVRPG010000055.1:0-6116 GCA_032162325.1 Mycobacterium sp.
ACCGCCTCGTGTTTCAGCCCGAAGCAGTAGGCCAGCTGCATCGCGATGTAGACCCCGATGACCACCGCGAGGTTCGGCGTCGCCAGACACGAGATAGCCAGCGACGCAGCGCCCAACACTGCCGCCACGCAATAGGCCAGCCACTCCGGCACTACCCCGGCCGCGATTGGGCGGAAACGTTTGGTGGGGTGTTGACGGTCGGCCTCGACGTCGCGGGCGTCGTTGATCAAATACACCGACGATGCGGCGAGGGAGAACGCCACGAACGCGATCAGGACCTTGATCGCGACCTCACGGTAGTCGTAGCGGACGTCACCGCCGAGGGCCGCAACCGGCGCCAGGAGCACCAAGAAGCTTTTCACCCACTGCCGCGGCCGGACCGCCTTTATGAGTCCCGTCACGATGTTCTTGGGTGGACCCTTGACCGGTGTCGGCTCTTCACTCATCAGTGGTGCGCTTTCTGCGCTGCTTTCCTTTGAGATGCTCATCCGTCTCCTCCAACCCGATCCGCGACGGCCCCGACCGTCTTCGCGACGACCGTTCCGACCGCGACGCCGGTTAGCACATCGCTGGGGTAGTGCACGCCAAGCACCAGGCGAGACAACGCCATTGGCGGTACGAGAATCACAGGGAGCGGCAGGCCAGTGGTGCGAGCCAGCAACATCGAAGCTGCGGTGGTTGACGTGGCGTGCGCAGACGGGAAGCTCAACCGGCTCGGCGTGCCGACGTTGACGGCGATCGCCGGGTGATCCGGGCGTTCGCGCTTGACCACCCGCTTGATCACCACCGCGGTGGCATGGGCGAGGAGCGCTCCCACGCCTGCGGCCAGCCAAGCCCTGCGCCGTCGAGGCTGCAGCAGAGCGCCCAACGCGGCCACAGCGACCCAGCCGATGCTGTGCTCGCCGAAATGCGATAGGCCGCGCGCGGCTGCCAGGACGCCGGGCCGGTCGGCCAGCGCATGCTGAACGGCCACCAGCACGGCTTCCTCGCCGCGCAGGGTCTCAGCCATTGGCCGGCGACGATTCCAGGAGCACCGTTTCCCACTTCTGCTTGGACGACAGCACCGGCAGAGCCTCGCGGTAGACCCTGCGCATCCGATTGAACTTGCGGGCCAGCCGGATGTGCTGGTGCATCGAAGCGCGCAGCAGCGCAATCATTTTCGCGCGGTCACGCTGTCGGTAGACCACGCCGCGGCCGTCGGCGGTGGTCACCGTGACGCCGTCGACCTTGCACAACAGGAACCACCGCGCGTCCTGCGTCGCCACGTTGAGCTGCGGTCGCCGATGATGGGCCGGGTCGTGCTGCTTGAGTTGGTGAAGCACGCCGCGGGCGAGCCGGAAAGCGATCGCAGGCGGATTGGTCGGGATCTTCACCTTCTTGCGCCGCTTGTCCGACGGCGGCGGCAGTGCGGTGGCGCCGGACAGCACCACCGCGTCGGGGAACTGCTCCCGCATCTTGCGTACGTCGGGCAGCGCGGATTCCAGGATGGAGAAGATGTGCTCGGGGCCTGCCAGGAAGTCCGCCATCGCTTTGGTCTGGATCGCGACCGTCGAATACTCAAGGCAGAGAAGATGTTTGATGGTGGCTCTGACCGACGAGCCGAGCAGCCCGAGGGCATGGCCGTCCCAGTGCATGGCCGCGACCACCAGCCGGTTACGCAGGTGGAAGTACGCCTGCCAGTCGATGGCGTCGTCCTTGTCGCTCCATGCCATGTGCCAGATCGCCGCGCCGGGCAGCGTCACGGTGCCGTATCCGTGCTCGGCCGCACGCAGGCCGTAGTCGGCGTCGTCCCACTTGATGAACAACGGCAGCGGCTGGCCGAGTTCCTCGGCAACCTGCCGCGGGATCATGCACATCCACCAACCGTTGTAGTCGACGTCGATGCGGCGGTGCAGTAGCCTGCTGCGCGGCGCCTCTTCATCGTCGAGCGGGTACTTCGCGAAGTTGTGGTCGTACTCCGTGTTGAGCGCGTTGGTCCACATGAAGTTCTCTTGCTTGACGATCTCGCCCATCACGTGCAGGTGCGACGGCTCCTGCAGGTTGAGCATCTGACCGCCGACGAGCGTCGGCGCCTTGGCGAACCGGCTCATCGCCAGCGCCCGCAGCACCGAGTCCGGCTCGATGCGGATGTCGTCGTCCATGAACAGAATCTGTTCGCAGTCAGTGTTTTTCAGCGCCTCGTACATCACCCGGCTGTAGCCGCCCGAGCCGCCGAGGTTGGGCTGATTGTGGATCGTGAGCCGGTCGCCCAACGGTGCGGCGGCGGCGGCGTACCCAGGGTGGTCAACCGCCTTCTTGGCGCCCTGGTCGGACACGATGACCGCACCAATCACCTGGTCCACCAGCGGATCCGACGTCAGAGCGGCCAGTGCGTTGACGCAGTCGCCCGGCCGGTTGAAGGTCGGGATGCCGACCGCGACGTTCGCCCGGCCCGGCGCGGGCACCGGCGCGTACCAACCTGCGCTGTGCACGGTGACCTTGGACTCGGTGGTGATGTCGAACCAGATCCAGCCGCCGTCCTCGAACGGATCCAGACCGATTTCGAATTCGACGGAGGCGGTACCGCCGCCATCGGATCCACTGGCGTGTCCGCCGGTTTCGCTGGAGATCGGGGCGCCACCCACGGTGATGCGGGCGCCGGTGGCCTTGGACCGGTAGACGTCGACGCGGGCGCTGCCGGTCAGCTCGACGCGCAACACCACCGATTCGAGCGTCGACCAGCGACGCCAATAGCTCGCGGGGAAGGCGTTGAAGTAGGTCGCGAACGACACCTCGGACTCCGCGCCGATCTCCAGCGTGGTGCGGGTCGGCGGGTGTGCACGCCTGGCGTTGGTGTCCGATTCCTCTATATAGAGCTTGCGGACGTCCAGCGGCTCGCCCGGACGCGGAAGGATGACACGGGCGAGAAGGCTGACCGCCTTGGATTCACCGGCGTCGAGCGCACCGGACGGAATGTCGCTCATTCTCAACTGCTTTCGGTCAGTGGTGCGCCGTCGCGCAGGTGCGGCGCAAGGGTGTTGTCGTACATGTTCAATGCACTGGCGATGGCCATGTGCATGTCGAGGTACTGGTAGGTGCCCAGCCGCCCGCCGAACAACACCTTCGCCGACGCGGTCTCGGCCTTGGCTCTGGCCCGGTATGCGGCGAGCAGTTCGCGGTCGGCTTCGGTGTTGATCGGATAGTAGGGCTCATCGTCGTCATCGGCGAACCTCGAGTACTCCCGCATGATCACCGTCTTGTCGCTCGGGTAGGCCCGCTCGGGATGGAAATGACGGAACTCGTGGATGCGGGTGTAGGGAACGTCGGGGTCGCTGTAGTTCATGACGGGTGTGCCCTGGAAATCACCGGTCTCGAGCACCTCGACCTCGAAATCCAGTGTCCGCCAGCCCAATCGGCCCTCGGAGTAGTCGAAGTAGCGATCCAGCGGACCGGTGTAGATGACCGGCGCGCCGGGGCTTTCGGCTCTCAGCGCGTCGCGGACGTCGAACCAGTCGGTGTCCAGCCGCACCTCGATGCGCTCGTCGGCGGCCAAGTTCTTCAGCCACGCGGTGTAACCGTCGGCCGGCAGACCCTCGTAAGTGTCGTTGAAGTAGCGGTTGTCGAAGGTGTAACGCACCGGCAGCCGGGTGATGTTGGCGGCAGGCAGTTCCTTGGGGTCGGTCTGCCACTGTTTGGCGGTGTAGCCCTTGATGAACGCCTCGTAGAGCGGCCGGCCGATCAGCGAGATGGCCTTCTCTTCGAGGTTCTGCGCGTCGGCGGTCTCGATCTCGGCGGCCTGCCCGGCGATCAAGGCCCTGGCCTCGTCCGGGGTGAAGTACCTGCCGAAGAACTGCGACACCAGGCCCAGCCCCATCGGGAGCTGGTAGGCCTGCCCGTTGTGCAGCGCGAACACGCGGTGCTGATAGCCGGTGAAGTCGGTGAACTGCCGCACGTAGTCCCACACCCGCTGATTGGACGTGTGGAACAGGTGCGCGCCGTACTTGTGCACCTCGATGCCGGTCTGCGGCTCGGGCTCGGAGTACGCGTTGCCGCCGATGTGCGGGCGTCGATCGACAACGAGAACACGCTTGTCCAGCTGCGTCGCCACGCGCTCGGCGATCGTCAGACCGAAGAATCCGGAACCGACGACAAAGAGGTCAAAACGAGCGGTCATCGGCAGCAAGGGTATCCGACCGCGACGGCGCGCCTCGAATCCGACGAGGGCCGAAGGTTGCGATCGGCTCACAATTCAGTATCAACACTTTAGTCCCAGTAATCACATCAGTACCGTCGATCACGTTGACCCTTTGGTCAGCCACGAACACCTACCAGAACGTAGTCCAGATATTGAGGAGACTTCCGTGCCGAACCGACGTCGTCGCAGGCTTTCGACAGCCATGAGCGCGGTCGCCGCCCTGGCAGTCGCGAGTCCAGCAGCAGTTGTCGCCGTATCCGATTTGTCCGCGCGCACCGAGCCGCCGACGCAGCACCGCCAGTTCGTCCAGGCCGCGATGATCACCGACCTGCCCAACGAGTTGATGTCGGCGCTGTCGCAGGGCCTGTCCCAGTTCGGCATCAACATGCCGCCGTTGCCGACGGGCCTGCTCACCGGGTCGGGCTCGTCCACGCCCGCGACGATGACGACGCCGGGGCTCACTGCGCCGGGCCTGACGGCGCCGGGGCTCACCGCGCCGGGCCTGACGGCGCCGGGGCTGACCACACCTGAACTGACGACTCCTGGCCTCACCGCGCCGAGTGCCAGCCTCCCGTCGGCCACCGCGACCGGTCCCGCCCTGACTGACCCAGCGCTGACCAACGCAGCCCTGACCAACCCCGGCCTGACGAACCCGGCTCTGACCAGCCCGACCGGGCTGACCCCGGGCCTCACGACGCCGCCTGCGCTCGGCACCGACCCGGCACTCGCGTCGCCGATCTCCAACGCGGCGGGCCTACCCGCCCCTGGTGAGGTGCCGATCTCGGCGCCCATCGGGTTGGGTCCCGCGGCGGGCACGTACCCGATCCTTGGCGATCCGTCGCTGGCGGCCCCGGCCACTGGCGGCGGTGGGATATTCGGCGATTTGTCCAGCATGGCCAACCAGCTCGGCGCGGGCCAGGCGATCGACCTGCTCAAGGGCATGGTGATGCCGGCGATCATGTCGGCCGTCAAGCCGGCGGGCGCCCCGGCAGCGGACGCTGCGGCCGCTGCCACCTCGGCCCTCCCGGCTGCCACCTCGGCCCTCCCGGCAGCCGCCGCGGCCCTCCCGGCAGCCGCCGCGGCCCTCCCGGCAGGCGCTCCCGCGATTCCGGGCCTTTAGGTCCTGTCGCCAGACGGCACCGCAGAAATGCCTGCGGGCTCTGCGGTGCCGTTGCAGGACGAGTGGCCCGGCATTTAGTCGGTCCAACTGCCGTGTCGGAACACTGGTAACAACTGACACATACGTAACATCGGGCCGTGCCGTGGCGCCATCATTGCCAATGCGGGTGCGGACTACCGCACCGGTTCGTTTCCAGGCGCGACGTTCTGAAATACGTTGCGGCTGCGCCGTTTGTTCTTGGTTTGGGCACCACCGCTGCGACGCTGATCCGGCCGCCGCAAGCGTCGGCCGAACCGCCTTGGTTGACGGCACTCAATGCACCCGGTCAGACGCCCAACATCATCAGCCGCGCCGATTGGGGCGCTGATGAGTCTATGCGGTCCGGCGCACCGGTGTACGACAACGGGATACGGGCGGGGATCGTGCACCACACGGCAACTAGCAACGACTACGCGCCCGAAGACGCGGCGGGCATCGTCCGGTCGATTTACGCCTATCACAGCCGCACGCTGGGTTGGTCCGACATCGCCTACAACGCGCTTGTCGACAAGTACGGTCAGGTCTTCGAGGGCAGATTCGGCGGCATCACCAGATCAGTCCAGGGTTCGCACACCGGCGGGTTCAACAAGAACACCTGGGCTGTGGCCATGATCGGCAACTTCGACGTGATGGAGCCGACCCCGATCCAGCTGCGAGCGGTTGGCCGGCTGTTCGGATGGCGACTGGCCATGGATGGCGTCGACCCCAAGGGCAGCGTCGCGCTGGCCTCCGCAGGGGGGCCCTACACCCGATTCCCGCAGGGCGCCACCCCGACCTTTCCGA
>JAVRPG010000056.1:0-20776 GCA_032162325.1 Mycobacterium sp.
CGCGCGCACATGCCTCCCGTCCTGACGACGGGCGGATGGGAGGAGATGGTTTGGTCGAGGCTGACCACGTTGCAGTGGCAGATCACGGTCTTCGACGGTTCATCGATGAGCGTCGCTGAGGCGGGTCGCGCTGCGCTGCAATGGGTTCGGGATGCGATCAGCGGGCGGGCGCCGGTCTTCCACCGGTGCCGGTGAATCGGGCCAGCACGGGCCCGAGCATGGCAAGGATGAACACATACGGGGTGGCCACCGCTTCGACGGCTTCGAACGACGTGCCGACCAGGCCGATGATGACCAACGAAAATTCGCCGCGCGCGATCAGCGCGGTGCCCGCGCGCAGCTGACCGGCGCGGGCCACTCCTTCACGGCGGGCGGCGAACTGACCGGTCAACACCTTGGTCCCCGCGGTCACCACCGCCAGCGCAGCGGCCGCGGGCAGCATCGGGATCAGGTCGGCGGGATCCACCGATACCCCGATGGCCAGGAAGAAGATGGCCGCGAACAAGTCACGCAGCGGGCTGAGCACCATCCGCGCCCGGCGCGCCGACTCACCGGTCAGGGTGAGGCCGACGAGGAACGCCCCGACCGCAGCGGAGGCGTGCACGAATTCGGCCAGCGCGGCGACGATCAACGTCAGACCGAGGATGCGCAGCAGCATCTGTTCGTTGTCTGGGTGCGCAACGATCCGACCGACATGATGGCCCCATCGGTAGGACGCGAAGAACGCCACGCTGAGCGCCGCGACCGCGATCGCCATGCCGAACAGGGCCTGCAGCCAGCTTCCGCCCGCTGCCAGCACGGCGAGCAGCGGCAGGTAGGCGGCCATCGCGAAGTCCTCCAGCACCAGGATCGACAAGACGGCCGGGGTCTCCCGGTTGCCGAGCCTGCGCAGGTCGGACAGCAGTCGCGCGATCACACCGGAGGAAGAGATGTATGTGACGCCGGCCAGGGCCAGGATGCCCACGCCGTTGAGGCCGAGCAGCCAGCCCGCGATCGCGCCGGGCACTGCGTTGAGCAACACGTCGACCCACGCCGACGGCAGGTGACGGCGCAGGCTGCTGGCGAACTCTCCGATGGAGAAATCCAGTCCGAGCGTGAGAAGGAGCAGTACCACCCCGATGGAGGCCCCCGTGCTGACGAACTCCGTGGCGGCCGGGATCGGCGCGATCCCGCCTTCGCCGAGGGCAAGCCCGGCCAACAAGTAAAGCGGAATCGGCGAGAGCGCGAATCGGCGCGCGGCGGTACCCAACACGGTGAGCGCCGTGAGGATGACGCCGAGCTCGAGCAGCAGCGTCGCCGAGACCTGCACGGCTCAGCCTTGAGCCACGATGGCTTCGACGCCCGCGATGCCGTCCTCGGTGCCGATCACCACCAAGACGTCGTCGGCGCGGAGTATCTCCGCGGGCCCGGGCGAGGCGAGAACTTCCTCGTCCCGGACGATCGCGACGATCGACGCCCCGGTGCGGGTGCGGGCTCGGGTATCGCCGAGCGGGCGGTCGACGAACGGGCCGCCTGGCCGTATCGCTACCTGGCCCGCGTTGAGTCCCGGTACCTCCCTGGTCAGTTCCGCGAATCGCTCCGCGATCCGCGGTGCCCCCAGGATCTGGGCCAGGGCCTCGGCCTCTTCATCCGTGAGCCGAAAGACCTGTTGAGCCTGGTCCGGATCGTCTCTCGGGTAGACGACGACCTCAAAGTCACCGGAACGCCGGGCGACAACGCCGATTCGGTCGCCGTCGCGGTTCTCGAACTCGAACCGCAGGCCGACACCGGGCAGCATGACCTCGTTGACATCCATGGGGTTCATACTTCCCGGTCGAGCGTCGAGTCATGTGCGAACTTTGGCCGATTCGTCTACAACAGATCGACGTTCGGCCGGCGCCCATCCCGGGGGGCCGAAGATATAGCCCAGCTTGTCCCGCCAGCGTGTCGCGCCGCGCACGTCGCGGGCGATCGCCACATACTCGTAGGTCTGCAGCTTCCAGATGTTGTAGGTGTCTACCTGTTTGGTCAACCCATAGTGGGGGCGGACGGTTTCGGCCTGGAAGCTGCCGAAGAGCCGGTCCCAAAGGATGAAGATGCCGCCGTAGTTCTTGTCGAGGTACTGCTGGTCCACGCCATGGTGCACCCGGTGGTGCGACGCCGTATTGAAGACGAATTCGATTGGCCGCCAGAGCTTTCCGATGCGCTCGGTATGGATCCAGAACTGGTAGATCAGATTGATCGAGAAGCTGGCGAACACCATCCACGGCGGAACACCGAAGAGCGGTAACAGCGCCCGCAGGAACACGTCGCCGCTGATGTTCCATTTCTGCCGCAGCGCGGTGGCGAAGTTGAAGTACTGGCTCGAGTGATGGGCCTGATGAGTCGCCCAGATCAGCCGAACCCGGTGTGCCATCCGGTGATAGACGTAATAGAGCAGGTCTACGCCGACGATGGCGATCACCCACGTGTACCACTGGCCGGCCGGAAGGTGCCACGGAGCGACGTAGACGTAGAGGGCGGCGTAGCCCAGCAAGGCAATGCCGTTCAGCAACGCGCTGGTCCCGACCGACACCAAGCCCATCCAGATGCTTGCCCACGCGTCGGGCCGCAGGTACGCCCCGGCAGGCGCCTGCTCGGCCTCGTCGTGCGCCAGCTTGCGCGCCGCGGCCCACTCGATGATCAGCAGCAGCAGGAAGAATGGGACCGCGAACGTCACGGGATCATGCATCAGCGGAGGCAGCACGTCTGAGAAAGCGTGAGCCCAGTCCACGATGACACCTCCCCGGCAAGTCTAACTTTCGGCCTTGGCGCCCTCCTCATCAGGCACATTGACCACAAGTAACCACACGAGGCTGGCCAGACCGGTGAACACGGCTTGCAGGGGGCAGCTATCGAAAGTTGAGCACCTCGCTGCCCCACGTGGCACGAATGTGCAGATCGATGTCGTTCACGATCGCGTCGCGCTTGTCGATGATCAGGCATGCGCGGTCGGATTCGTGGTACGGGGGCCACTCCGGTTCGCCGGGCAGGCCATTGGGCTTCGCCTCGACGGCGAAGTTCACCCAGCGGGCGCGCATCCGCGCCGACACCGCCGCACCGGTCTTCAACCCACCCAGTTTGAACGTGACGTCCTTGGGCCCGGCGATCAAATTGCCCCAAACGTAGGGCAATTCGGTGGCGTGGGTGGCGCCGATTCCCATCGCCTTCAGCATCGGGGTAGACCAGTCGAATCGGTACAGGTACACCGGCGCGACAGCGCTGTGCCCCTCGGCCAGCCACACCGACGGCATTCGGAAGCCGATGTCGCGCGCGACACCCATCCCACGGGTCTTCGTACGCCTGCTGCGATAGACGGCCCCGATCTGATCCTCTGTCGGGAGCTGCACGTCGGGTTGTTCGGCGGCCATCTCGGCGAACATCCGCCGGATCTCGTGCGGCGTGATCGGCAGCAGCGGCGACTTCATCCACTTGAACAGTGCCGCCTCGTGCTTGTTGGTGCCGATGATCAACGGCACAGGATGCGAGCGACCCTCGCGCGCCAGCTTGACGGGATAGTCGGGTACGAGATCGCCATCGAAGATCGGCGCGAACGCCAGCAGGCCAGGGCTGCGCAACGGCACGTCGTTGAACAGCGCCCGCGAGGCCGCGACGATTGCATCAGCCGGCACATCGGTCAACCGGTCAACGTCGTTGGGCCCCAAGCCAAGTGCGTCGACGAACTCTTCGGCGACCCGCCGGCCCCTGGTGGCGTCGTACACCGACGTGGCGGGCGAGCTCTGCGCGATCGCGGCGCTGAACAGTCCGGCGGCGACTGGGGTGGTCAGCAGGGTGGTGACGATGCCGGCGCCTGCGGATTCGCCGAAGAGCGTCACCCGGTTCGGATCTCCGCCGAATGCGGCGATGTTGTCGCGCACCCATTGCAGTGCCAGGATCACGTCGCGCAGGCCGGGATTGGAGTCGAATCGCCGTGTCGGGGTGGAAAACGAGGACAAATCGAGGAATCCGAAGGCCCCGAAGCGATAGTTGACGGTCACGACCACAACGTCGCCGCCTGTGCTCAACACTGCGCCGTCGTAGAGCGGTTGGCTCGCCGAGCCGAAGATGTACGCGCCGCCGTGAATCCACACCATCACCGGTTTCCCGTCGCCGGCGGCGGTATCCGAGGGTGCCCAGACGTTGAGGCTTAGGCAGTCGTCACCTTGCGGCGCACCGAGGTCGATCGGTATGCGCGGCTCGACCGGTTGCGGACACACCGGGCTGAAACCGGTCGCGTCGACGACCTCGCGCCACGGCGCGGGAGGTTCGGGCGCGCGCCACCGCAGATCGCCGGTCGGGGCCGCGGCATACCGAACGCCCCTCCATACCTTGACCAGGCCGTCGTCACTGCCACGGATCGGTCCGTCAGCGGTGTCAACCACCGTGCTTAAGCCTGTCATCGGAAATGATCGTACGGGCAGGTGGCTGTTTTCGACCGCTAGAGACCACCCCGGACAGTGCCGCGGGTGGTGTCGACGACGGATCAGGCGTCGGCTGCGAGCCTGGTGTTGGCCTCCGCCATCACCGGTGGCCCCGCGCCGCGGCGCGCTCCGCATCGGAGAACCCGGCGACTTCGGCGCCTACGGGCGCCGCATTCCTGCGCGCCACATAACTCGTCGTCGCGGCCCAGGCGGTGCCGACGCCGTCCCCGTCCGCCGCATAGGTCATCGACTTCTCGGGCGCAAAGCCGAGTTGCTGCCCGATCGCGACGGCATCGATGTTGGCCCCGAGGAACACGAAGTCCCACGAGTAGTCGTGTTCTTGGCGGCGGATGGCGGCGCTGACGGCGTCGTGGGTCCACTCTTGGCTGGAATTCTCGTGGCCGTCGGTGAGGACGACGACGGTGACCCGCCCTGGCCGCTCCTGCTCGGGCATGGCAGCCAATTCGGCGCCGACGTCGGTGATCAGCTTGCCCACCGCGTCGTACAGCGCTGTCATCCCCCGCGGCTGCAGCTCCAGCGGCGGAACGTCTTGGACCGGACGGTTCGCATAGACGACGTCGTAGTCGGTGTCGAACTGAGCCAGCGTCACCCGGATGTCCAGCGGCTCATTCCGCTGCTCGGCGATGAAGGCGTTGAAGCCGCCCTCGGTGTCGGACTTGATGGACTCCATCGACCCGGAGCGGTCGAGCAATACAGCGATGAGCGAGTGCTGGGGATCCGTCATGGGAACTCCTTATGTCGATGGAACACAACACTTTCAGGCTACCCGTGGGCGCCGACAACTCTTCTGATCAGCTGCTTCGCCGTCGGTGAACAGCAAACCGTAGACGCGCGGTGCCGACGTCGACGCATTGCGGGCCCGGCGTGGTATGCGCGCGGTCGGATAGGTTGGTCGCGTGCGGATATGGGCGCTGCTCTTCGCGGCCATCTCCGTCGAGGTTGCGGCAACGCTGTCCTTGCGCGCATCCCAGGACCATTCGGCGTGGCTGATCGTGGTGGTTGCGGGTTATGTCGGCTCGTTCGTGCTGCTGACGATGGTGTTGCGGGCCGGAATGCCGGTCGGCGTCGCATACGGGATCTGGGGCGCGTCGGGCACTGCGGCGACCGCGGTGCTGGCCGCCGCGATCTTCGGGGACGCGTTCACCTGGCCGATCGCTGCGGGAATTGGGTTGATCATCGCCGGCGTGCTGCTCGTCGAGTTCGGATCGCGGCAGACGGCCGCCGATGAGCCGTGATGTGGTGGGCGCTCGCGGGCGCGATTCTGATCGAAGTCGTCGCGACGTTGTCGCTGCGCGCTTCTGACGGTTTCCGCCGGAAGGCGTGGATCGCGCCGGTGGTCGCGGGCTACCTCGCGTCGTTCTATCTGCTGTGGTTGTCGCTGTCGTTGGGCATGCCGGTCGGCATCGCCTACGGCATCTGGACCGCCTGCGGTGTCGCCCTGGTCGCCGTCGTCGCCCGATTCCTCTTCCAGGAACCGCTCACCTGGGCGATGGCGCTCGGCATCGCGTTCATCGTGGCTGGCGTGCTCACGATAGAGATGGCCGGCGCCGTGCACTGAGCGCACCGGCCAGCACCATCACCACCACACCGGCGACGGGAACGGACAGTAACCCGACTCGCAGGCTCGTCGCGTCGGCGATGACGCCGACAAGCAACGGTGCGCCGAAGAACCCGACCCGCATCAGCCATGTCACCACCGTCAGCCCGGTGCCCGGGCGCATGCCGGGCAGCTGATCGGCTCCGTGCATGGCCGCCGGTATCAGCGTCGCCACACCCAGCCCCGCAGCCGCGAACCCCGCGATCGTGCCGGGCACGCTCGGAAACGCCAGCGCGGCGCCCATCCCGGCGGCGGCGACGAATCCGCCTACCCGCACCAGTGCGCGCTCGCCGAATCGGTCCACCATCCGGTCGCCGATGAGCCTGCCGATGAACATGAACCCGACCAGCGCGATGTAGCCGAAGGCGGCGACCGCCCCGGGTGTGCCCAGGCTATCGCGCAAATACAGTGTGGCCCAGGAGCTTCCAGCATCCTCGACGGTAGCGCCCGCGATCGCGATCACGACGAGGGCGACCAGCGTCGCGTATATCGCGATGCCCGCGCCTCCCCTGCCGTCCGACCGCGCCGACGGATGATCATCGTGGTCGGGGCCGCGCAACAGAGACGGGTATGCGATCACGACAACGGCACTGAACACGAAGGCGGCGATCGCCAGATGCGTTGACCTCGGCATGTGCACCGCGATCGCGCCCGCACCCATCAGACCGCCGAGGATCGCGCCGACCGCCCACACCGCGTGAAACGAGTTGATGATCGACCGGCCGTAGTTGCGCTGCACCCGAAGCGCGTGCGCGTTTTGCGCGACGTCGGTGATCGAGTCCGAGGCACCCGCGACGAAGAGCGCGGCGGCCAGTACCAGCGGCGTGGTCGCGAGGCCGGCGACGACAACGAACACCGCGATGCCGATCGTGCCGACCACCGCGACTCGCGACGAACGGTATCGGCGGATCAGCGTCGCGGCGGCCAGCCCGGCCACCAGTGCGCCACCGGAAAACGCCGCGATCGCCGCCCCGTAGACCGCGTTGGACAGGTGCAGGTCGGCCTTGATCTCGGGATAGCGCGGCAGCAGGTTGGCGAAGATCGCCCCGTTGGTCAGGAACAGCGCCGCGGTCGCGATCCGCGCCCGCCGGTCCTGCGCCATTCACCGGACACTACCGAAATCGGCTGTGCTGTCTGCTCTTCGCGCAAGCGCTCATCGCTGTCACTTGCTCGCGTGGGTCTGCAGCCGTTCGCTGGTCTCCCAGAGGTCGAGCGCCTTGTCGCGGTCGTACGAGTCCGCCGACGACCTGATCGGTCGCAGCCCGTCGAAGTACTCACCACTGACACCGTCGAACCGGGCGTCGTTCGTCAGCGCGGCCAGATAGCGGCCGGAGGTCCGGGTGCTGCGCACACCCGGCAACACCCGCAGCGCGGGCAGCAGGTAGCGCCACGCGAGTCGCTGCAGTGGCGGGTAGTCCCGGGCCAGCCCGGAGCCGGGCATCAGGCCGGGGTCGAACGCGTTGACCGCCACGCCCTGGCCGCCATGGCCGAGCCTGCGGTCGAGCTCGTAGGTGAAGAGCACGTTGCACAGCTTGGAGGTGGTGTAGCGGCGGCGACCGTCGTCCTGCTCAGCGCGCGGCTGCGCCAGGTCGGCGGCCGAGGTGTAGCGCGGGTCGGGCATGCCGGTGTGCTTGCTCGGGTCGTGGGTGCCGCTGCTGACGACGACGACCCGCGCCGGGTGGGCCAGCTCATCGAGAAGCCCCTGCACCAGCGCGAAGTGGCCGAGGTGGTTGACGCCGAACGTCATCTCGAAGCCGTCTTCGGTCCGCTCCGTGCCCGACACCACCTGGACGCCGGCGTTGCACACGATCGCGTGCAGCGGCGCAAGGCCGGCGGCGCGTACGTTCCCCACGAAGGCACGCACCGACGTCAACGACGCGAGGTCCATCGGAATCACGGTGCATCGCCGCGGTTCGCCCAGTTGCCTGACCGCTTCGGCGCCGCGGCCTTCATCGCGGACCGGGAGGACGACGTGCCAGGACGGGTCGCTGCGCAACAGCGCTCGTGCACACTCGAGCCCGAGCCCCGAGCTGGCGCCGGTGATTACGGCTGATCTCATGTCACTTCTCCTCCAGCAGAATCGGAATGAGCGCGGCCATGGCCTGGTACAGCCGCCGGTACATCTGCTCGACGTCGGTGTCGGGTTCGAGGTGGTCGGCGAAGAACACCCCGTCCGAGAGCGCGACGGCCAGCGCGGTGAGTTCGGTGACGACGCGTTCGGCCTTCGACGCCTGCGCGTCGGCGGGCAGCAGACCGGTGATCGCGTCGTGGAACCGCCCGATCGCGGTGTCGCGGACGCGGCGCACCACCGCGGAAACGGCCGGATCATCGCTGCGCTCCAGCGACAGCATGTAGAACAGCCGGAGGAAATCCGGGTGCTGCGATTGCAACCTCGACAGCACGGCCAGCTGCCCTTCGGCGTCGTCCGATGTCGGGATCGCGGCGAAGAACCGGTCGGCGCCGCGTTCCATCACCGCCGCGAGCACGCCTTCCTTGGAACCGAAATGCCAGTAAATGGAGCTGGGCGGCAGCCCGCACGCCTTGCGGATGTCGCTGATCGACGTGGCGGCATATCCGCGGGTGGCCATCAGCCGTTCGGTCGCGTCGAGGATCAGCTCGCGGGACTGCTCGCCCTGCTGCTGCTTCTTCGTCGGCCGCGTATCTGTAGGGATCATTACAGACAGACTAGCAGCGGTCGAACTTTTTCGCAGTGCGTTCGCACCCGACGACCGAGTGGCACGCTGAGGCTGTGGCGATCCGCACCGACGTGACCACCGACGAGCTGCTCGGTCTCTTCCCTCCTGGCACCGTCCTCGAGGGCGACGGCACCCTTACCGTCGGGGGGTGTCGACTCGACGACGTGGCCGAGAAGTTCGGCACTCCGGCCATCGTCGTGTCCGAAGACGCCCTGCGTCAGCGGGCCCGCGACTACCTCGCCGCGTTTCGCGGCCGATGGCCGCGCTGCGACGTAGCGTTTGCGTCAAAGTCGTTCCCGTGCACGGCCGTTCAGCGGGTCATGGTGGAAGAGGGCCTGCATCTCGACGTGGCGGGCGGCGGCGAGATCCTGACTGCGCTCAAGGCCGGCGCCGATCCGGCGAAGCTGGTCCTCCACGGCAATGCCAAGAGCGACGAGGAACTCGAGCTGGCCGTCAAGCACGGCGTCGGCCTGGTCGTGGTGGACAACTTCGACGACATCGACCGGCTCGAGCGCATCGTAGGCTCGGGTCGTCTTCCTTCAAGAATTCAGCCGTGCCTGGTGCGGGTGATTCCCGGTGTCGAGGCTGCCACCCACGCGTCGCAGGCGACGGGCCACGCAGGCTCGAAATTCGGCTTGATGCCCGACGACGCCCGTGACGCGATCAGTCGGATCGAGCGCAGTGCCAAGATGCGGCTCGACGGCGTGCACACCCACGTCGGATCGCAGCTGCTCAACGTCGAACAGCTCGCGCAGGCGGTCGAACCGATCGCAAGGCTCGGCACCTTCGACGTCTACGACCTCGGCGGTGGCCTCGGGGTGCGCTACACCTACGACGAGCACCCGCCCAGCCTCGACGACTACGCCGACGCGATGGTGACGCAGTCCCGCGCGCTGCTGCCCGACGCGGCGCGCATCATCGTTGAGCCGGGCCGCAGCATGGTCGCCAACAGCGCATGCACGGTGTACCGGATCACCACGATCAAGCGCGGGGTGATCACCCATGTGGCGGTGGACGGCGGGATGGGCGACAACCTCGAGGTGTCGCTGACCGGGCAGCGGTTCGAGGCGACGATCGTCGACCGGGTCGGCGGCGGCGAGACGGTAAGCGTCGTCGGCAGGCATTGCGAATCCGGCGACCAGCTCGTCGACGGCGTCCCGCTGGCCGAACCCGTGATCGGCGACCTGCTCGCGGTGCCGGTCACCGGTGCCTACTGCTACACCATGTCCAACCAGTACAACGGCGCGCGCCGGGTCCCGGTTGTCTTCGCCCGCAACGGGAATGCCCGGCTGGTGGTCCGACGGGACACCTGGGACGACTTGTTGATCCGCGATGTCGACTGACCCTCGGGGGCAGCGCGAAGCGCTCGGGGGAAGGCGCAGTGGGGCAAGATGGGCGGCATGACTGACCTGCCGGGCTCTCTCGTCGAGTTGGCCCGCCGCTACGGCGTGGCAACCGAGTACGACGACTGGACCGGCAGGCACGCGACGGTTGCCGACTCCACGCTGATCGCCGTGCTCGACGCCCTCGGCGTGCCCGCCGCCACCGAGGGCGAGCGCACCGTGGCACTTCTTGCACACGACCGCGATTACTGGGCGCGCTCGCTGCCGCCGACGATCGTTGGGCAGTCCGGTGTTGAGTCGTCGTTCTGGGTGCACGTCACCCACGGCGACCCCGCGGGGCTGTGGATCCGGCTGGAGGACGGCAGCGTCTGGACCGGCCTGCGGCAGCTTGAAAACAACAGGGCCCCTTATGATCTCGACGGCCGTTTGGTCGGCGAGGCGACATTCGAATTGCCCGCCGACCTGCCGCTCGGCTATCACCGGCTGCATCTTCAGGTCGGCAGCTCCGACATCAGCACTCTGGTCATCGTGTCCCCCGCTTCGCTGGAGCTGCCCGCCCGGTTGGGATCGAGGCGGGCGTGGGGACTGGCCACCCAGCTCTACAGCGTCAGGTCTCAACGATCCTGGGGCATAGGCGATTTGACGGATCTGACCGACCTCGCCGTGTGGTCGGCCGCCCAGCACGGAGCGGGTTTCGTTCTGGTCAACCCGCTGCACGCGGCCGCGCCGACAGTGCCGATGGAGCCGTCGCCCTATCTGCCGACGTCGCGCCGGTTCGTCAACCCGCTGTACCTGCGGCCCGAGGCGATACCCGAATTCGCCTACGTCCGACCGCGAGGCACCCTGCGCAAGGTGCACAAGGAAATACAGGCCCGTGCCGAGGGCGCCAAGCGGGTCGACCGGGACGCCGCATGGAAGGCCAAACGGTCGGCGCTGGAAAGCGTCTACCTCGCCGAGCGATCCGCCGGGCGCGAGCTGGCGTACGCCGCCTACCGCGCGCGCGAAGGACACAGCCTCGACGACTTCGCGACCTGGTGTGCGCTCGCCGAGGAGTACGGCGGCGACTGGCACCAGTGGCCCGAGGACCTGCAGCATCCCTCCAGCCCTGCGGTCGCCGACTTCGCCGCCGAGCACGCCGGCGCCGTCGACTTTCACCGCTGGCTGCAGTGGCAGCTCGACGACCAGCTCACCGCCGCGCAGGCCACGGCCGTGCAGGCGGGCATGCAGCTCGGCATCATGCACGATCTGGCGGTCGGCGTGGATCCCAACGGCGCAGACGCGTGGGCGCTGCAGGACGCGCTGGCGCTCGGAGTCGCCGCGGGCGCACCGCCCGACGAGTTCAACCAGCTCGGCCAGGACTGGTCGCAGCCGCCGTGGCGGCCCGATCAATTGGTGGACCAGGCGTACGAGCCGTTCCGCGCCCTGGTCAACGCGGTGCTGCGGCACGCGGGCGGCGTTCGCATCGACCACATCATCGGCATGTTCCGGCTGTGGTGGATCCCCAAGGGCTCCGCGCCGACGGAGGGCACCTACGTTCGCTATGACCACGAGGCGATGATCGGCATCGTCGCACTGGAGGCGCACCGGACCGGCGCGGTCGTGGTCGGCGAGGATCTCGGGACCGTCGAGCCTTGGGTACGCGACTACCTGCGCGAACGCGGCCTATTCGGCACATCGATCCTGTGGTTCGAGGCCGACCGCGACGGTGGCGGCGGACCGCTGCCTGCCGAGAAGTGGCGCGAGTACTGCCTGTCGTCGGTGACCACCCACGACTTGCCGCCGACGCCGGGTTACCTGGCGGGTGAGCACGTGCGGCTGCGTGAAAAGCTCGGCCTGCTGACCCGTCCTGCCGACGAGGAACTGGCCGGTGACCAGGCCCAACAGGCAGGCTGGCTGGCCGAGCTGCGCCGGGTGGGGCTGCTCGGAGACGACGTCGGCGTGGACGAGGTCGTGCTGGCGCTCTATAGATATCTGGGCCGCACACCGTCCAAGCTGCTTGCGCTGTCGCTTGCCGACGCGGTCGGCGATCTGCGCACCCAGAACCAGCCGGGCACCACCGACGAATACCCGAACTGGCGGGTGCCGCTTTCCGGGCCCGACGGCCGAAAACTGCTGCTAGAGGAGGTGTTCACCGACCCGCGGGCGGCCGCGCTTGCCGATGCGATGAAGCGGATTGTGTACCCGCCGGTGTAACGCTTGGCCACCTGTCACCGGTTTCACATTTGTCACCGCTGCGATATGTTCGCACCGCACCGACTTAGGAGAGATCACGTGAAGAAGCTCATTGTGCTCAGCGGTGGCCTCGTCGCCGTCGGCTCGGCCGCTCTGATCGGCGCTGGTGTGGCTCTTTCGCAACCGGGACCGGACACGAGCTCGTACAACGTGGTCGGCGAGCCGTACAACAAGGCGCTGCAGGTACTGAAGAGCCAGGGTGTCAAGGCGTACTTCGGCGGTTCGTTCGGCAGCGTGCTGCCGCAGGCGCAGTGCGTGGTCGATCAGCAGAAGATGACCGCGGGCGGCCGCATGCTGCTGACGCTGGACTGCAGCCAGAAGGCCGCCGACCTGATCGCGAATATGGGCCCCTCCGGTGGTCCGACCGTCGGCTCCAACGGCATCACCACGGTGACCCCCACGCCGGTGGTGCCGATTCAGGGCGCGCCGGGCCCGGTGGCCCCGCCGCCGGCCTAGGGCTCGACCATCTGTTTGAGGTTCTTCAGCGTCTCGGTCATGTTTCGGCCGACCTGTCGTGACGCCACCCGGTCGGCGATCAGGCCGAGCAGGCTGCCTGCTGATTCGTAGGCGAGCCGGAAAATGACCTTCGTGTGGCCGTCGCCGTGGTCGCGGATCCGGAACCGTCCGCGCAACGAGACGCCCGAAATGCCCATCCACGCCAGGTCTCGAGCCTGGTCGAACTCGGAGACCTCGACCACGCCGCCGATCGGCACCGAGCCGATCTTCCAGTGCACCGTGTAGCGGGCGCCCTTCCTGACGGGGCCGTGAGTCAGCGTCTCCCAGCGTTCGAGGCTGGCCATGAACTCCGGATAGCAGTCAGGGTCGCTGACGACCTTCCACACGGTGTCGCGGTCGGCGTCGATGACGCACTGCCGTTCGACGCGCATCAGTGCCCTCGCTTCTTCGCGCAAGCGCTACTCATCAGCCGATCACCGGGAATCGACGTTCGGCCGCGAGCCGGTCGACTCCGGCCTGCAGGCTCTCAACCACCTTCTTGTGCACGACGTCGTCATCTGCGTCGACGTCGATGGGGTCGAGCGCCTCGACGACGATCTTGGCAGGCAGCGGGATGTGGCCGGCGAGGTCGCCGATGTTGATGCCCCACGGCAGGGCCAGCGAGATCGGCACGCTCTTGAGCCGGGCCAGCTTGTCCACCATCAGCAGCTTGGCCAGCCACTGACCGCGGTCGAGGAACAGCGCGGTCTCCTGGCCGCCGACGCTGGCAATCGGCACGATCGGCACACCTGCCTCGCGGGCCAGCCGTACATACCCCTTGCGGCCGCCGAAATCGACCTTGTGCCGCTCCCATGACGGCCGGAACACCTCGTAGTCGCCGCCGGGATACACCAGCAGCGCGGCTCCGGACTCCAGCGCCATACGGGCGTTCTCGTGATTGGCGGCCACCGTGCCGAACTTGCGTAACCAGCCCAGCGGAGGGGCGGAGACGACGAGGTTGTGGGCGAGTTGATAGAACGGCCGCTCCACCCCGAAATACGAACAGAACGCCAGCGTGAACACGAAGGTGTCGGGCGGCACGTTGCCGCCGCTGTGATTGCCGACCAGCAGCACAGGGCCCTCGGCGGGTATGCGGTCCAGACCCCGCACGTCGGCCCGGAAATACAGCGATGCCAGCAGCCAGGTACCGGGAAGCTGCTCGCGGATGTAGTCAGGGTCGCGCTGGTCCAGGTCGGCCTTCGGGACTCGCGATGCGACCTGATGCCTCGCCCATTCGATAACGTCGCCAATCCCCGCCATACATGTCATGTTGACAGGTTTCAGCTACCTGAAACCCGCGTTCCCACCTACTTCGCCAGACTTTCGAGGCATGCTGCGACCGCACCGTTTCGATGAGGAGATCGATCCGGGCCCGGTACAGATCCAGGCCCGCAAGGTTCATTTCGATGTCTCGGGCATCGGCCTGCACTGGATCCCGGGACATCCGGTGGCCAGCAATGTCATCAGCCTGCTCAACGTCGTCCTGCCCCAGCGGAGCGCTGGTTCGTGACCACATTGAACGAGGCGCTGCCGCTGGTGAAGGACCCGCATCTCGCACACGACATCCGCGGCTTCATCGGCCAGGAGGCCATGCACGCCGACGTCCACAAGCAAGTGCTGCATGAGTATCTGGTGGTCAACGGCATCGACCCAAGGCCGATGCTCGACCAGGTCGAGTACGCCTTCGAAAAGGTTTTGGCGCCAACGACATCCACCGAGCCCAAGCGGCGACTCAACCACCTGTGCGACCGGCCGTGGTTGATCGCGGCGATCGAGCACTACACCGCCGTGCTGGGTGATTTCGCGCTGACCTGCGCGTGGCGGCTGCCGTGCCAGCGGAACAGGTCGACCATTGTCGGATCGGCGTTGTGGTCGTCCCGGTGTACGCGTGCGGTCCCCCGCCGTTGCTGACGGCGATTCGATCCGAGCTCGTCGACCGAGACAACGTCGAGTTGCACTTCGAGCGGTTCGCTGCGCCGCCTGTCGTCGACGGCAAGGAGTTCACCGTCTCCGTTGCCTCAACGGGTGAGACGGTTCGGGTCCGTGCCGACGAGACCCTGCTGTCGGCATTGAACCGCGCGGGCGTGCACGCGTCGTACTCCTGCCAGCAGGGCTTCTGCGGCACCTGTCGCACCAGGGTGCCCGACGGCACGGTCGAGCACCGCGACACACTGCTCACCGATCCGGAGCCAGACAACGGCATGATGCGGATCTGCATCTCGCGGGCGGCCGAGGGCTCGCATCTGACGCTCGATCTGTAGCCGCGTCTGTACTATTCGCCCATGCCGTTGGCCGATGGTGCGACGTTCGCGGGCTACACCATCGTGCGGATGCTCGGCTCGGGCGGCATGGGCGAGGTCTATCTGGCGCAGCACCCGCGACTGCCACGGCGCGACGCACTGAAGGTGCTGCCCGCGTCGGTGTCGGCCGACAATGAGTATCGGCAGCGGTTCAACCGCGAAGCCGACATCGCCGCCACGTTGTGGCATCCCCACATCGTCGGTGTGCACGACCGCGGCGATTTCGAGGGCCAGATCTGGATCTCGATGGACTATGTAGAGGGCACCGACGCGGGCCGGCTGCTGCGCGAACGGTATCCCAACGGCATGCCCAACGCCGAGGTCGCCACATCGTGACCGCCGTCGCCGACGCGTTGGACTACGCGCATCAGCGCGACCTGCTACACCGCGACGTCAAACCCGCCAATATCCTGCTGGCCCACCCGGAATCGGGCGATCGGCGAATTCTGTTGGCGGACTTCGGCATCGCCCGCTGGGTGAACGACATCAGCGGGCTGACCGCCACGAACATGACGGTCGGAACCGTGTCGTACGCGGCGCCAGAGCAGCTGATGGGTGGGCAGCTCGACGGGCGGGCGGATCAATACGCGTTGGCGGCCACCGCGTTTCACCTGTTGACCGGTGTTCCGCCGTTTCAGCATTCCAACCCGGCGGTCGTCATCAGCCAGCACCTGTCCGCGTCTCCGCCTGCGATCGGCGCGCAGCGCCCTGAGCTGGCCGCGCTGGACCCGGTGTTGGCCAAGGCGTTGTCCAAAGATCCCCAGGACCGGTTCGAGCGGTGCGCCGACTTCGCCCGCGCGCTCACCCACCGCCTCGAAGCAGCACCGACCGGTGATGTCGGCACTACCCTCGCCCCGGCCGCAACGGCGCCGAAACGCTCGCTGCTGCGCGCAGGCGTCATCGTGCCCGCGATCCTGGCGGTGCTGCTGTTAGCCGCGATTGCGGTGGCGGTCACGGAGTTTCGCCGGGCGGACCGGCCTGAGTCACCCACCGCAACGGCGAAGTCGCCGACGGCCACCACCCCGGCGTTCGTGCCGCTGCCTCCGCCGCCGGAGCCGGTGCCGCCGCCGACCACGACGCTGCCCGCAACACCGCCGACTGTGGTGATCGGAGCAAATTGCACCCCTACGGGCAGCACGGGTACGACGGCCGAAGGCTCGACGGCGTACTGCTCCACCCTGGAACCGAGCGGCACCACGGTGTGGTCGTTGCAGCAGGGCACCATCCCGAGCCCGACGGTGACGACCGAACCGACCGACACGCCACTGCCGACCGAAGACGAGTCACCGATACGGGTATGCATGCAACAGACCGGGAAGACCCGGTTGCAATGCTGGGAATCCATCCGGCGAAGCAATGGTCGTGCGGTGCCGTGAAGTTCGCCGTCATAGCGCCCGTCGCGGCCGGGGTCACCGCCGATCCCGGATGGATGTCCGTGTTCGCCCGACACGTCGAAGCCTGCGGTTTCGAGTCGATCGTAGCCGTCGAACACACGGTGCTGATGACCAAGTACACCAGCGTGTACCCATACGATGCGTCTGGTCGGGTGGAGCTGCCCGCGGACTGCCCAGTGCCCGATCCCCTTGACCTGCTGGCGTTTCTGGCCGGCCACACCGAGCGGCTCGGGCTGGCCACCGGTGTGCTGGTGCTGCCCAACCACCATCCGGTGGGGTTGGCCAAGCGGGTGGCCACACTGGATGCGTTGTCGGGCGGCAGGGTCCGGCTGTGCGTGGGAATGGGTTGGCTCAAGGAGGAGATCGAGGCGTGCGGCGCGGAGTTCTCCAGTCGCGGGCGCCGCGCGGACGAACAGGTCGAGGTGATGCGGCTGTTGTGGGAGGACCGACCTGACGGCGCGAGTTACTCCGGCGAGTTCTTCGAATTCGACCACGCCGCTTGCTATCCCAAGCCCGCCGGGCACGTGCCCATCCACATCGGCGGGCACAGCCGCGCCGCGGCCCGCCGCGCGGGCCGGTTGGGTGACGGCTTTCAGCCGCTCGGCGTCGGCGGTTCGGAGTTGACCGAGCTGATCGAGATAATGCGTGACGAGGCGGGCAGAGTAGGCCGCGACCCGGATGCGCTCGAGCTGTCGCTTGGCCATCTCGTGACCAAGATCGACGGCGAGCGCGCCGACAAACTCGAGGCGCTGGGCGCCGACAGGGTCGTGCTGGCCATGCCGCCCACCGCAGATATCGGCGAGGCATGTGACCTGCTGTCGGCATGCGCGCAACGGTTGGCGCTGACCCGATGAGCCTGAATGTGTACGACCGGATCGCGCTGACCGACCTGGTGCACCTGTATGCGTCGGCCGTCGACGACCGGAGATTCGACGATGTCGTCGAATTGTTTACCGACACAGCGGAATTGCGGCTGCCCGATCCACCCCGATCGCTGGAGCCGGTGCGCCGTCACCACGGGCGCGACGGCGTGCGGCAGGCGATGACTGCGGTGGCCGCCGTGACTCGGACGGAGCACGCGATCGTCGGTGAGGTGTACGCGGCCGCCGACGACCGTGACTATGCGCTGGGCCGCATCACGTGTATCGCCCACCACTGGACCGTCGCCGACGGAAAGCCCACAGATTTGGTATGGCATCTGCGCTACGACGACGAGTACCTGCGCACGCGGGCCGGGTGGCGCATCCACGGCCGCGCGTTGACGATCAACGCTATCGAGACCCGCCCGGTTCGCCGCCTTCGAGGGCAGCCGTGAGACGGTCCAGCAGGGGCCGCTGACCCTTCAGCAGCTTCACGTTGGCGTCGGCCACGGAAAACCAACCGACGCGGTCGATTTCGGGATACTCCCTGACATTTGGGCCACGTCGACAAACCCCGCAGTGGCTCCTGCGTGCAGCGCTCCGTGGGGCCGTGCGGCAGCGATCAGGCTTGGTGGGGTACCGCTCTTAGGGTCACGCGTTCCACTCGGCCGAAGGCACCACGGCCACCGGCAACGAGTCGCTTGGCATCGAGTCCCGCGACGTCCTTCATCGCCGCGCTCCCGAATTTCGCGCGGTGTCCTGGGGGCAGCGTGGCTTCAACGCCCAGGAGAGCTCTGCGCGCTGGCTGGCGATGTCCGGCGCTCTCGATGGCGTCCGTCACTACACCGTCGCTCTCCATCGCAGGGCACGAGAGTCCCGCGGCCCGGGCCGCAGCGGCGACGTCACGACAGAAGGCAGCGCCGCCGGCGGTGAGGCTCATGTTCTCTGCATCGACGTCGACCGTCGTGTCGCGGGGCGTATCAGCCGCTGATGGCGGAAGAACTCTTGGCCCGCCGGCGAGTGCCATCCTGACCGCTTCGCCGAAGTCTGTGAGGCTTGGCTCCTCGCCCGCTGGTGGTGGCAACATCACACCTGGGTTTAGCAGCCCGTCTGGGTCGAAGGCCCGTTTGATCGCGCGGAACGCAGCCAGTTCGACTGGGCCGAAGGCGCGGCGCATGTGGTCCCGCTTCGCGGTGCCGATGCCGTGCTCGCCTGTCAGCGTGCCACCGAGTTCAAGCGCCGCGTCGGCAATTTCTTCTGCGACTGCGTCGACGGTGGCCAGTTGGCCGGGTTCGTAGAGCACGACCGGGTGCAAGTTGCCGTCGCCGGCGTGCCCCAGTATTGGGACGTCAAGTCCATAGCTCGCGGCAATCTGCCGGCTGCGCGCCATCATCTCGGGGACCCGCTGCCGCGGCACCGTTGAGTCGCAGATGTAGAACGCCATTCCAGTCGCGTGTAGGGCGAATCCCGCAGCGAGACGACCGGCCCACAGCGCGGCGCGTTCTTGCTCATCTACCGCAGTGCGCAGCGCGGGATCCCAACGCCGCAAGATCTTTTCGAGCGCAGGCGTCTCCCGGGCCACATCGTCGGGCTCGCCGTCGAGCTCGACAATTAGCATCGCCTCGTTGTCCGTCGGATAGCCAGACGGAAGGTGCGCCTCCAGGATCTTCATAAACCTCTTGTCGCAGATCTCCAGCGCGGCTGGCAGGATCCCCGCGGCAATGATCGCGGAGACAGTCAGGGCAGCGTCTTCGACCCGCTCGAATGAGGCCAGTGCCGTCCAGCGCGCGGCCGGGATCGGCGTCAAGTTGAGCACGGCACGCGTCACCACGCCAAGGATCCCTTCGGATCCGATCATCACCCCGAGCAGGTCGACGTCGTCATCCTCGCTGAAGGTGACTAGCCGGCCATCGGCGAGCACGACGTCGAGCCCGAGCACGTGGTGAAACGTGACACCGAACTTGATGCACCCAGGACCACCGGCGTTTTCCGCGATGTTGCCGCCGATCGTCGAGATCGGAGTAGACGCCGGATCGGGCGCATACGTCAGACCAAGTGGTGATGCTGCGGCCTTGAGGTCCGCGTTGATGACACCGGGCTCGACGACCGCACGCCGCCCCTCGGCGTCGATTTCGACGATTCGATTCATGTTCGTCAGATCCAGCACCAGCGAGTTGTCGGCGGGTGCGATCGCCGCGGAGAGGTTCGTCGCGGTGCCACGAGGAACGATCGCGACACCGTGTTTCGTTGCATAGCGGAGCAGTTCCACGACCTGGTCGGTCGATGTCGGTCGAGCTACCGCCGCGGGAGCGCCGCGGTGTGTGATGAAGTCCGTCCCGGCCAAGACGCGCGTCGCCTGGTCAGTTAGAACTGCATCCGATCCGATCAGGCGGCGCAGATCAGATCCGAGCGCATCCGTTTGCACGGTCCGAAGTTATCGCGTCGTCCACGTGCCCGTCGGTGTTATGGGCCGGAGCCGCGCGCTGACCATCAACGGTATCGAGATCCGGCCGGTTCGTCGCCTTCGAGCGCCGCAACCAGGTGGTCGAGCAGCGGCCGCTGGCCCTTGAGGAGTTTCACGTGGGCCTCGGCCACGGAAAACCAACCGACGCGGTCGATTTCGGGATATTCGCGGATGTTGCCAGAACCCTTCGGCCACTCGAGCTCGAAAGTGTTGCTGAAGGTGCCTTCGAGGTCGAGATCCCCGCGAACGGCGAAGGCCGTGATGACCTTCCCGCTGGGCTGCTTCAACGGCGCGAAGTCGATGCGCGGACCTTCCGGTGCCGGCTTACCGAGTTCCTCGAGAAATTCTCGCTGTGCGGCGGCCCACGGGTCTTCGCCCTCGAGATACTCGCCCTTCGGAATTGACCATGCCCCTTCGTCTTTGCGTGCCCAGAACGGGCCGCCGGGATGGCCGATCAGCACTTCGACGCCGTCGTCGGTGACCCGGTACAGCAGTAGGGCTGCGCTCAGCTTCGGCATCAGGCCGTCGGTTCCGACACCTTGACCAGCGTCTTGCCGATGTTGGCGCCGGTGAACAGCCCGTTGAGGGCGTCGACGCATGATTCGATGCCGTCGAAGATGGTCTGCCGGTGCACGAGCCGGCCGTCGGCCTCCCACCGGCGCAGCGAGGCGAACGCCTCGTCGAAGCGTCCCCACTCGTCGAGCGCATTGAACCCCTGCATGAGCCCGGTCCTGGCCAGGAGGTTGACATAGTTGGCGGGGCCCGGGTGTTCGCCGGTCAGGTAGCTGGAGATGACGCCGCAGAGCACCACCCGGGCCTTGTGGGCCAGCCGCCCGAGCACCGCGTCGAGGATCGGCCCACCGACGTTGTCGAAGTAGACGTTCACCCCCTTCGGGCAGTGTTCCTTGAGCGCCGCCGGGAGGTCGGCCTCCTTG
>JAVRPG010000057.1:0-2948 GCA_032162325.1 Mycobacterium sp.
TTCGCGGTGGCGCGCAGCGCCGGATTGGGTGCGGCGTTGCGGACCTGGTCGAGCAGGTCGAGCACCTGACGGCACCACCGCACGAAATCGCCCGCCGACAACGGCGTCCCCGTGCCCGATGTGTCTGACGCCGCGAGCGCTGTGGTCAGGTCGCCGGTGGTGGCCCAGCGGTAGATGGCCGCCACGAAGCCGTCCTCGGGCTCGCGGCTTCCGGTGAGGCGGTGCCGCTGCTCGTCGGCCCGCAGCTCAGTCCACAGCCGGCGCGTCTGATTCAGGGCACGGCGGAGCTTGCCGGTGGGTATGTCGGCTCCGTCGGGCGCGCCGGACGCGTCGCCGCGGGACTCGTAGAGCACCGACGACAGCACCGCCGCGAGTTCGGCGGCGTCCAGTCCGTCCCAGGTGCCGCTACGCAGGCACTCGGCGACCAATAGGTCGCTCTCGCTGTAGATCCGCGCCAGCAGCCGGCCGTCGTCGGTCACCCTGGGGTCGCCGTCTTTATCGTCGATGAACCCGCGCTCGGTGAGCAGGACGACGATTCGATCGAATGGGCGTGCCAGCGAGTTGGTCGCCGCGGCGACCTTCTGCCGGATCTGTTCGTTGTCCCGCTCGATCCGCAGGTAACGCTCGGCCAGCCGGGCCTTGGCTTCGCGGTCCGGGAGGTCGTGCGCGGGATGCCTGCGCAGTTGTTCACGCAGCCCGGCCAGCTCGGGATCGACGTCGCGCCCTTTGGGCGGGCCGCTGCGCTTGGCCTTCACCGATGGGACGTCCAGCCCGGCGGCCGCGGAGCGCAGCGCCGACGCGAGATCGCGGCGCGCCCGCGGGTTGCGATGTTCGACCCGCTTGGGCAGCTGCATCGAGCCCATCGGCTCCGACGCGCCGGAGTAGTCGGCCGACGAAATGCGTCCCGCCCAACGGTGTTCGGTCAGCACGAGCGGCCGAGGGTCGTCGCTGTCGCGATCGGCGTCCAGCACGACGGCCAGGCCGCCGCGGCGGCCGTGCGTGATGGTGATGATGTCGCCGCGGCGCAGCGCAGCCAGCGCGTCGTTGGCCGCCTTACGCCGTTGCAGCCGCGACGCCCGGGACTGGGCCCGTTCGCGTTCGGAGATCTGCAGGCGCAGCCGCACATAGTCCAGGATCGGCGCGTCGTGCCCGCCGAGTTCGCCGGCTATCTCCTCGAGTATCCGTTCGCCGCGCTCGACGCCGCGCACCAACCCGACAACCGAGCGGTCGGCCTGGTATTGCGCGAACGAGCTTTCCAGCAGCTTGTGCGCCTGCGTCGGGCCCATCTGGTTCACCAGATTGATGGTCATGTTGTACGTCGGCGCGAACGAGCTGCGCAGCGGGAACGTGCGCGTCGAGGCGAGACCCGCGACCTCGGCGGGGTCGATGTCGGGATGCCACAGCACCACCGCGTGGCCCTCGACGTCGATGCCGCGCCGCCCGGCACGGCCGGTCAACTGCGTGTACTCCCCCGGCGTCAACGGCATGTGCTGCTCGCCGTTGAACTTGACCAACCGCTCGAGCAGTACCGTCCGCGCCGGCATGTTGATACCCAAAGCCAGTGTCTCCGTGGCGAATACGGCCTTCACCAGTCCCGCGGTGAACAATTCCTCGACGGTGTGGCGGAAGGTCGGCAACATCCCGGCGTGGTGGGCGGCCAGACCACGCAGCAGCCCTTCACGCCATTCGTGATAGTCGAGCACGACCAGATCGGCCTCGTTGAGGTCTGCGGTGCGGCGGTCGATGATCTCGGCGATGCGGACCCGCTCCTCGTCGGAGGTGAGCCGCAGCGACGAGCGCAGGCATTGCTTGACCGCCGCGTCGCAACCGACGCGGGAGAACACGAATGTGATTGCGGGCAAAAGCCCTTCGCGGTCCAGCGTGCCGATGACGTCGGGCCGGCTCGGCGGCCGATAGATGCTCGGGCGACCACGGCTCCGGCCGCGCGGCTGCCAGTCGGCCAGCCGGTCGGCCTCGCGTCGGTTCGCGATGTGGCGCAGCAGATCGGGGTCGACGAGAAGCTCACGGCCGGACTCCGCCGCTCCCGAGACGCGGTAGTCGAACAGGTCGAAGAGCCGCTTGCCCACTATCACGTGCTGCCACAACGGAACTGGGCGGTGTTCGTCGACGACGACGGTGGTGTCGCCGCGCACGGTCTGGATCCAGCCGCCGAATTCCTCGGCATTGCTCACCGTCGCAGACAGGCTGACCAGCCGCACCTCGTCGGGAAGATGCAGAATCACTTCTTCCCACACCGCGCCGCGCATGCGGTCGGCCAGAAAGTGCACCTCGTCCATGACGACGTACGAAAGGCCATACAGCGCAGGTGAATTCGCATAAAGCATGTTGCGAAGCACTTCGGTGGTCATCACCACGATATCGGCGTCGCCGTTGATCGACTGGTCGCCGGTGAGCAGGCCGATGCGTTCGGGCCCGTATCGCGCCACCAGATCGTTGTGCTTCTGGTTGCTCAGTGCCTTGATCGGCGTGGTGTAGAAGCACTTTCGACCCGCAGCCAACGCGAGGTGTACGGCGAATTCGCCGACGACGGTCTTGCCCGCACCGGTCGGTGCGCATACCAGCACACCGTGTCCGTTCTCGAGTGCCTGGCAGGCGCGTTGTTGAAAGTCGTCCAGCGCGAAGGGCAGCTGCTCGGCGAAGCTGGCCAGCTGGCCGCTAAGTGGCGTCGTCATCGAATACGAGCCGGGCCGATGTGGGCACGGCGGTCGGCGGTTCGACCGGTTCGACGCCGCCGATCGGTGCGGCCTGTTCGTCGGGCACCTCATCAAGCGCGGCGCGGCGGGCCTTGCGCTTGTCGTTAAACCGGGCGATCTGGATCGAGACCTCGAGCAGCAGGGACAGCGCCAGCGCCAAAGCCAGCATGGAGAACGGGTCGGAACCCGGTGTCGCGAAGGCGGCGAAGACGAAGAGACCGAAGATCAGTCCCC
>JAVRPG010000058.1:0-5585 GCA_032162325.1 Mycobacterium sp.
AGGGTCACTTCCGCGCGCACGCGCGGTCTCCAGGCAGATGCCAGATGTCCCACCGGTCACGATGACCCGGTTGCCGCCCCGAGGTACGCCCGTTCACGTCGCCAGGCCGAGGGCCAGCGCGAGGTCCTGTACCGTCAGATCGGGCATGTCTCCGGAGGGGTGGTGCTGAAGACCGGCCGGGGAAGTCTTGATCGGAACGTTGCCGGGCGACAGGCAGACAGTTCCCGAGCCGCTCCCGTTGCAGGACTGCTGATCTGTTGCGAACGCCGTCGGTGCGGCGGCGATCGCGACCGCGGCAGCACCCGCCGCCAACAGTGGTGTGATGTACTGCAGTCTCATTCCCATGGTGGTTCTCCTTGAAGTGCTCGATTATGTGTAGTTGCCCGTACAGAATTAGCCTCGCCCACCACCGCTGTGAATCCATTGAGGACCGCTGTGAATCCATTGAGGGCCGCTGAAATCCCGTTGAGCATCCATCAACACGCCATGAGCTGTAATCGTCCCTTACCTGCCGGCATGCAGAGGTGCTGCGTTGGACGTGATACGGCGCGGTAGGGGAATACGGCCTCGATCATCGTTCGCCTCCGGTGCTGCCAGCCCCGGTGAGTCGTGGGCGAACATGATTGTCGGCTAGCACGATCGCCCAACCGTCGAACTCATATCACTGTGCTGATCTCGTGCATTGGTGATCGGTCCTCTCTCGCCGGGTGCTCAGGTGGGAAGCCGTAGCGCAGGGCCACCTCACGGCAGGCGATGACAGTGGGGAAACTAAGGCCCAGCCGCCACTCCGCGGGACGACCACCACGTTAAGAACGAAGGCTGGTAACGTCCTGTGGGACACTGCGACCAGTTTGGAGCACGGCCACGAGGTGATGCAGGTTTACGCGGCGACTTGCACGCCTTATCGCGGTGATCGGGCGACCTCCCGCAATTTCAGTAATCGTGAGCGACTTTCGCGGCCGACTACCCACTGCAGGTAAAGATCTGGCTGAATGGTATCCGCAGTCGGCGTCTCCACGTCGGCGTCCAGCTATCACCTGTCGTCGGCACATGCCCCCGGACGTGGCTAGGTCCCAGCGTCAACAGCAGGACCAGGGGCACTGATCGCGAGGGCGGTTCGCGCACGGCTGTTCGCCGGTGAAATCTGTTGCGACGTGGGTGGGTCGCGGCGCTCGCCATATCGTCGGGCGAGCCACGCGCACACTATCAATTGCATTTGGTGGAACATCATTAGCGGCACGATCATCAACCCTGCCGTGGCCGCGGGCAGCAGCACGCTGGCTAAGGGCAATCCGCTGGCTAGTGATTTCTTCGAGCCGCAGAAGACGATCGCGATTTGGTCCTCGGTGGTGAACCGCAGTCGACGTGCGACGGTCATGGTCGAGACGATCACAATTCCCAGGAGCGCCGCGTTGGTGATGAACAACATCACGAGCGAGGGGACGGTGAGTCGACTCCAGATCCCGGCTACCACACCCTCGCTGAATGCCGCGTACACCACCATCAGGATCGATCCGCGGTCGACGTAGCCAAGCACCCTCTTGTGTCGGGCAACGAATCCGCCGATCCATCTCTGTAGCAGCTGTCCGGCAACAAACGGCACCAACAACTGCAGCAGTATGTCGCGGACCGCCGCGAGCGACACCCCGCCACCGGTCTGGGTGACGAGGAACACCGTCACCAACGCGGGTGTCAGCACGATCCCGAGCAAGTTTGAGAACGACGCGCTGCATATCGCCGCCGCCACATTGCCTTTGGCGATGGACGTGAAGGCGATCGACGACTGCACCGTCGAGGGCAGGCAGCACAGGAACATCACACCCGCCCACAACTCTGGGCTCAAGACGTCGGGCACCAATAGGCGGCAGAGCAGCCCCAGCACCGGGAACACCAGGAAGGTGAACGTCAACACCAGGGCATGCAGCCGCCAGTGCCGCAATCCGGCCAACGCGGCACGGGTGGACAGCCGGGCGCCGTACAGGAAGAACAACAACCCGATCGCCATGGTCGTGGCGTGCTTGCAGTCAACGGCGACGATGCCGCGTGCCGGCAGCACCGACGCCACTCCGACGGTGGTGAGCAGCAGCAGAATGTACGGGTCGATCCGGGGTCGAAACATCAGCCGGCAGCGCGCATTCCCGAGGCCCAGTCGAGTCGGGGTCGCGGGTGATGACGGGAAAGATTGCGTTCCAACAATGCTAACGAGTCCGCCACACCAACGTCATCGGTCTTGAGCTCGGCAAGCCGACCATCGTTGGCGCGCAGTTCGGTCAAGGCGTTGGCCATCGCGGTGTGCGCTGCGAACAAGCAGGGTGTCGAGTAGATCGCCACGTTGATGCCAAGCTCCTCCAGCTCGGTCAGCGACAGTCGGGGTGACAAGCCGCCCGCGATTTGGTTGAACAGCAGTGGCTTGCTGCCGACAACGCCGCGCACCTTGCGTATCCATTCGACGCTTCGTACACCGTCGACCAGGAGAACGTCGGCGTCGGTGGCCGCCAGCATCTCGGCTCGACGCAGAATCTCGGACTCGTCGGTTGCGTCGGTACGGGCCACCACAACGAGTTCAGATCTGGTCTGCAGCACCAGGTTCAGCTTCTCCAAGTACTCCTCAATAGGCAGGATTTGCTTACCGGTGACGTGGCCACAGCGGCGTGGCCGCTTCTGGTCCTCGAGGATCACGCCTGAGGCGCCGATGCGCTCCAGATGCTCCACCACGTGGCAAGCCACCTCCGGGTCGACATAACCGTCATCGATATCCACCAGTAGGTGCTGTCGGGGGAAGGCAAGCCGCAACCGTTGCACGAAGCTGACCATGTCCGGCCAGGCGATGAACCCAATGTCGGGCAGCCCGTAATAGGAAGCTGCGAAACCAAAGCCCGACACGAACATCCCGCCATAGTTTTGCGCCGCCAATGAGGCGGAATACATATCGAATATTCCGATCAGCGGAGTGACGCTGTCGCTGCGCACCTCATCACGAAGCGCGTCTCCATAACCCATGTTCGACTCCTAGTCATCTAGGCGAAGACTTCCAAATATCCACGCCTCAGGCTGCTTTGAACTGCCTTCAGCCCAATACCGAAACTGTGCCTGCGTGCCCCTGAAGGCGCGCTGAGATAGCCTGAGCCGATTCCCAGACGCCCCGGCGGGGCGTCGCCGTGGTGTGGTCGTAGCTATCGCCCGCGATCGCGACCGACGAGTCCCCGCAAGCCAGAGCAGGTTTCGCGAATCGACGAAGCCGCCCGGCTCCGAATTGGACACAGACCTGCAAGTCGGACATGCCAACTGCGACGCGACCCGCAGAGGTGGCGGTCCGGCTACCCAGGCTATGCGAGCTACATCGGCCCGCTGTTAATGGCCTGTCGGCGCAGGATGTTCACGTGTCCCTCGACCGTCTCGTCCGCGAGGGCGAGCACGCCACCACGTTCAGCCTCTGAGGCGGTGCACTCAGAACGGAATCAACGGCACCACGACGGTCCGCAGGACGATCACGGCGACAAATACGGCGGTGAAGGCCAGGTCAAGGGAGACGGACCCGAGTCGTACGGGCCTGAGCACCCGGCGAACCGGGCCGATCACGGGCTCGGTGATGCCGTGGGTGATCCGGCGTGCCTGGTAGAGGCCGCCGCGGCCGCCGACCGGGGACAACACGCCGACCCAGTCGACGACCATGCGGGCAATCAACACGAGTTCGAATAGCAGGAGGACGATTCCAAGCAAGCCTGCGAACTCCGCACGCTCCTTCCGACCTCCCCGAGTGTCCGCCGCCCAGCTGAGAAGGGACTGAACGCATGTGGGCATTCTTGGCGTACTTGAGCCTCGCCGGTGTGACCTGGCCAGCTCGGCAGCCACCCCGAAGCCGATACGGCCGCGCATGAGATGGTCCCGTTGAAAACGGTACGACGCCGGCTACGAAGCCTCGGTTGCGGCGTTGCGAAATGCGATGGTGTATCTGTCCGTGAAGTGCTGGCCCACAAGGACATCGCCGCAAGGCTTTTCGTTTCACCGCGGACCGTGCAAACCCACCTGACCCACGTCCGCACCACTCGGCCGCACCGCCCGCATACAACTCGTCCAAGAGGCGGCTCGCCACACCTGACCGACATCGCCTGGCACGCGGCCCAAGGGCAAGGTGAAGCGCACCTTGCCCTGGTTTGTGAGAAACACTGTGCTGGTTGTGCAATGACGTCCCTGGAAGCTGCGCTGCGTGATCGGGCAACGTCCGCGCCGACACTGCAAACTCGACAACACCGCCATTAACCCCAAGGCGCGCTGCCTACGCTGCGACCGTGCCGCCGAGATCCGTAGGCCCGCAAAGTCGACGTTAGGGTGGTGCCCCGCAGCCCGCGTGTGTTCGGAGATCGTGCGGCCCGTAATATGACCGAAACTGGCTCTCAGCGTGGGCTCAGCAACACCACTCTATGGTCGGGCGTTGTGAGCGAGACAACGAGATTCGAGGCCGTCAAGACCGGGCGCGTGCTGCTGAGCAAGGTGCCCGAAGTCACGGTGTGGTTCTGGGTCATCAAGATCCTGTGCACCACCGTGGGTGAGAGCTTCGCCGACTGGATCAACATGAGTTTGGGTGTCGGACTCGTCCGGACCGCCCTCATCTTCACGGTCGTACTGGTCGCGGTTCTGGGATGGCAGTTGCGCCTCGACCGCTATGTGCCGTTCGTGTACTGGCTGACCGTCGTCGTGGTCAGCGTGACCGGCACGCTCTACACCGACATCCTCACCGACAATCTGGGCGTTCCGCTGGCATTGAGCACCGGCGTCTTCGCGGTGGTGCTGGCCGTCGTCTTCGGCGTGTGGTATGCCCGCGAGCGGACACTGTCGATCCACAGCATCACCACGTTGCCGCGGGAATTGTTCTACTGGCTGGCCGTTCTGGTCACGTTCGCCCTCGGAACGGCGGCCGGGGACTGGATACTCGAGCTCACCGGCTGGGGACCTGGCACGTCGGTGCTGCTGCCGGCCGGCCTGATCGTCGCGATCGTGATCGGCTGGCGGCTGGGCGCGAATGCCGTGCTGTCCTTCTGGCTCGCCTACATTCTCACCCGACCGCTGGGTGCGAACCTCGGCGACTGGTTGGGCTTCCCGCCCGACCAACGGGGCCTCGGTCTGGGCGTTGCCGTCACCAGCGTGATCTTCCTCGCCGCGATTCTTGCCACGGTCGTGTACCTCTCGGTAACCCGCGCCGACGTCATCGAAAAGACCGAGACGCAGAAACCGACCGAGACCAAGAATCCGGCTCGCGAGCGGATCATGCTCGGTTACTACGCCGTGGTCGCCGTCGCCACCGGCGCCCTGCTGGTCTGGGGCGCCGGGCAGCCGCACGCAACGGCCGCGGCCAGCGAGAACGAATCGGGTGGCTCGTCTGTCACCGCGACACTGGCCCCAGGGCAGTCGGCGACCGCAAAGTTCCCGCCCGCCGAGGTAGTGAAGTTCCGCACGATCACTCAGGACACGCTTGCAAGGGTGCAGGCCGGCGACCAGACTGGCGCGACGGCGCGGGTCAAGGACCTCGAGACCGCGTGGGACGACGACCAGGCGACTCTGCAGCCCCTGGACGACACCGCCTGGAC
>JAVRPG010000059.1:0-14563 GCA_032162325.1 Mycobacterium sp.
CCGGGGTGCTCACGTCACGAAGCCGGTCCAGCTGCGTTTCGGAGGCGTCGGAGAACAGCGGAGCCGAGCTTTCGACTGTGAGGAACGCGCTGCCGGGGATCTGTCCGGCAGGCGCCGACGGCGGACCAATTCGGTTGCCGTCGACAAATGTTCCCGTCGGGGCCGACACCGCGGACACGTCGGGCACGCGAGACAGGTCGGCTGCATATCTGTCGACGTCGGATGCGTTGACGCCGTCGGTGTCTGGAACGACGACGGTCACAGCGGCGTCGGAGTTGTTGACGAAGTCGCGCCGCAATTGGTCGCCGACCTGATGAGCGGAGGCCGAGCTCGGCAACACGCGATCGTCGGGGAATCCCCAGCGCACGCTCAGGAACGGTGCGCCGAGCAGCAACAGCAGCGCCACGCCTGCCAAACCGAGTGGGATTGCTTTGTGCATAACGCAACTCGCGGAGCGGTACCAGAACCTTCGCTCGACGGGCATGGGTTGCGGTTCGGAGCGGCCGAGCATGCGGCGGGCGAGCCGGCGCACGTCGAGCGAGTCCAGGCGATCACCGAGCAGAACCAGCGCGGCGGGTGTCACGAGGATTGCGGCGACCGCGGCGAAGGTGACCGTTGCGACGCCGGCGTAGGCGAACGACTTCAGGAAGTGCATCGGGAACAGCACAAGGACCGCCATCGACAGCGCGACCGTCGTAGCGGAGAACGCCACGGTGCGGCCGGCCGACGCCATCGTTCGCACGAGCGCGTCGTCGCGGCTCGCGCCGTCGGCCAACTCGTCGCGGAACCGGCTGATCATCAGCAGGGTGTAGTCGATCGCCAGCGCCAGACCCATCGCGGTGGTGAGGTTGAGGGCGAAGATCGACACGTCGGTGGCAAACGAGATCAACCGCAGAACCGCGAGTCCGCCGAGGATCGCCGTCACACCGACGGCCACCGGCAGCGCGGCGGCCACCAGGCCGCCGAACGCCCAGACCAGCACGAGAAAACTCAGCGGGATCGCCAGCGACTCCATCAGCAGCAGGTCGCGCTGCGACTGCTCGGTGATCTGGACGTTGACCATCGCGGTTCCACCCGACCGGACGGTGACGCCGTCGCGGTCGCGCGCCACCTGGTCGGACAACTCCTTGGCGTACTTCTGCTGCTCGCTCTCGTCGCCGTTGATACCCGCCACGATGAGTGCCGACGTGCGGTTGCGGCTCACCAGATCGGCCGCGGCAGGCGGCGGCGCGGTCCACGGCGAGGTCACCTGCGCGACGTATGGCGAACTGCGCAGTTGGTCGACAATCGCGTTGCCCGCCTCGCGAGCAGGGGCGCTGTCGACGCCGTCGGGTGTCGACACGACGATCAGCAACTGCACGTCGCCTTGATGGAACTTCTCGGTCAGGAATTGGGTCGCGCTGGCTGATCCGGACGTCGGGTCCTGGAATCCACTGGCGGACAGGCTCTTCGCCACGGGAACTCCGAATATCCCCAGGGCGACGGTCAACAACACCGCGAAGGCGATGACTCGTCGCGGTGTGGCAATGGCCAGCTGGGCGATCCGATGCAGCAGCGTTTGACCTCCGCTCAGGAATCCTCTGTACTGAAGACGAAAGACATCGGTTAGTCGTTCAATCTCATCGAGCATGCGGTACCGATCGGCTCGACGTACGGTGGTATCTGCGTGGGTCGTCGGTGGAGTTGCCGTCGACCCGAGTTATTTTGCTGCGCCACAACTTCGACAGCCTCTGCCTGACAGACGCGTTAAGCGAGAGTCCGATGCGGGAACACGGTGTATTGCCGCGCGCCCAAACGAGAAAGGATTGGAATGCCCTCCCCACACGGTGGCTCGCGTCTGGGCACCCGTTTCGGCCCCTACGAGCTGAATTCTCTGATCGGTGTCGGCGGTATGGGTGAGGTGTATCGCGCCTACGACACCGTCAAGGACCGGACGGTGGCGGTCAAGGTGCTGCGCGCGGAGATGGCCGCAGACCCGGGCTTCCAGGAGCGCTTCAGGCGCGAGTCGCGGATGGCGGCGCGATTGCAGGAGCCACACGTCATTCCTGTGCACGACTTCGGAGACATCGGCGGAGTCCTGTACATCGACATGCGACTGGTCGAGGGCGCCAGCCTCAAGGACGAGTTGCGGGCCAACGGTCCACTCGACCCGAGCCGGGCTGCGTCGATCATCGCGCAGGTGGCGGCTGCTCTGGACGCCGCGCACGCGGACGGCCTGGTGCACCGCGACATCAAGCCGGAGAATGTCCTGCTCACACCGGATGACTTCGCCTATTTGGTCGACTTCGGAATCGCCCACGGCGGCGGTGACCCGAGCATGACGACGACGGGGTTGGTCATCGGGTCGTGCGCGTATATGTCCGCGGAACGGTTCGAGGGCGGACAGGTCGGGCCGCCTGCGGACGTGTATTCGTTGACGTGCCTGCTCTACGAGAGCCTCACCGGTCGGCCGCCATTCGAGACGGGAGACCTGAGGCAGCTGATGATCGCACACATGTTCGCGCCGGCCCCGCGGCCGAGCATCATGCGCCGCGGAATCAGCCGCGCGTTCGACGACGTCATCTCCAAGGGCATGGCCAAGAAGCCCTCGGAACGCTTCTCCTCCACAGGCGAATTGGCCAAGGCGGCGACGGCTGCGGCATTGGGGGCCCGTGTGCCGCCCGCACCGGCTGCTTTGCCGAGCCCGCCGTCGGACACCCGGCAATTCTCAGCGGTGTTCCCGAATCCGGCAGGCACCGGCCACACGCCCTACCCGCCCGAGGTTCGGCCGCCCGAGACGCCGCAACGGAAATCGCGGTTCGGGCCCACCCAGGTGGCGCTGGTCGTGGCGACGATCGTGCTGTTCGGCGTGGCGGCGGTCCTCGCGGCGCAGCTGATGTCCGGCAATAGGGACAGCGCCGCCCCGCCGCAGACCACGGTTGCTGCGCCGCCGCCGTCGGTGAGCACGACAACCGAAACGGTCGAGCCATCGACGTCGACGCCGTCGACCTCGACGACGCCCTCGACGACGTCACCGTCGACCAGCGCGACACCCCTGCCCGGCATGCCGGGAACCGATGCGCAGGGCTTCGTCGACCATTCGGCTCGATGCGACGCCGGGAGCAAACCCGCCGCAGCGATCAGAACCGCCAACTCGCTGGCGGTGGTGTGCGAGACAGCGCCGGGCAGTTACTACTATCGCGGCGAGCGATTGAGCGATGGCGCCAATCTGCAACTCGCCAATGCGGTCCCGGCCGGCGGTGGATTCGATGTCACCAACCCGGCCGACGGCGCCCGCTACGAGGTGCGGCCCGATCACCTGACCATCTTCACCAACGGTCGGGTGGATTCCTTAGAGCCGGCGCTGCAATACGCAACGGGTTAGGGAGCGCACACGGCGCCGGCGTCAGTGGTGTCGTCTGTGGAGCGTCAACAAATGATGACGGAACCGGAAGGACTCCCCCACTAGACGGCCCGGAGCCGACGGCCCGCCAGCACCCGGGAGGGCGCCTTTAGTAGTTGTTGCAGCTATTGGCGACCTGGAGGACGAGCCCGGTGTATGCCTGAGCACCGGGGGTGCCCTGCATTTGCTGGAACATCTGCCGACGCTGATCCGGCGGCGAGGCGAGGAACTGCTGCAGCCACGAAGTCGCTATGGGGCTTGCGGTGAACTGGGCGCCGTCGGCGGGTGATTGCGCGTTCAGCGCCGCTATCACCTGCGGATAGCTGCAGGTTGTACCGACGACCGCGCTCAGGTCGGGTTCTGCGGAGGCGATCCCGGCTCCGGTGCCCAGCGACAACACCAGACCGGTAAAGGCGACAGCAAATTTCGTCCTCGACAGCATATATGCACGCTAGCACGTCCTGGACCACATCGTTTGTCGTTCACTCCAGTTGCGGCAGAACGTCTCTCAACAGCCGCAGCAGCGTCGGATTCGAAATGTCACTCCGCCAGCCCTCGTTCAGCTCCACCGACCGGTCCCGAAACGCCCCGATCGACCGGCGCGATGTCGATGCCCTGCCGTTGCTGGTCGTGGTCTATAAGCACCGGTAGGAGCCATATCGATGCTCATCAGAGACCGATTCAGGTCCGAATGATGAAACCCTGTCGGCGCCCCGGAGAAACTCCTAACGTGGTGTCAGACACCTCACCATCAACGCGAAGGAATCCGGCAGGCATGGCACACCGTTGAGAACCGGCGACGGTTTCGCCGACGTGGTCGTCACCGCGGTCGTATCGACCACCTCTCTTGCGTCTAACGCGGAAGAGACGTGGCAATTGTTGCTGGAGGGCCGAAGCGGCATTCGCGAATTGGATTACCCGTTCGTCGCAGAGTTCAAGTCGCCGGTGCGAATCGGCGGGCCGCTGCAGGAGAATTTCGACGAACATCTGAACCGGGTAGAGCTGCGCCGGCTGTCGTACATGCAGAAGATGTCTCTGGTGCTGGGGCGGCGACTCTGGGACACCGCCGGAACGCCCGAGATCGACACCAGGCGGCTAACGGTCTCCATCGGGCTTGCGCTGGGCATTACCGACGAAATTCGTCAGCAGTACGACGCCTGGCAGGAGAAGGGCCTGCGCGCGGTGTCCCCGCTCGCAGTGCAGATGTACATGCCCAATGCACCCGCCGCGGCGGTGGGATTGGATCATCAGGCCAAAGCGGGGATCATCTCGCCGGTAATGGCCGACGCCTCCGGCGGCGCAGCCATCGCCCAGGCCTGGCGGCAACTCGTGCTCGGTGAGGCCGACATAGCGATCTGTGGCGGCGTCGAGACGCGGATCGAGGCGGTGCCCGTCGCGGCGTACTGGCGGTCGGGGCTGTTGTCGACGAACAACGACGATCCACCCGCCGCATGCCGCCCGTTCGACAAGGACCGCGACGGCATGGTGCTCGGTGAAGGCGGCGCGATGATCCTCATCGAGACCGAGGCACACGCCAAGGCGCGGGGCGCCCCGATCTTGGCGCGGGTGATGGGAGCGGCCATGACGTCAGACGGTTATGACCCGATCAAGCCGAACCCCAGTGGCGAGGCCGCCGGTGACGCCATCGCCCGCGCAATCGAGTTGGCCGGTCTGACACCGACCGACATCGACCACATCAACGCCAACGCCACCGGAACCACGCTCGGTGACCTGGCCGAAGCCCGCGCCATCGGCCACGCGTTCGGCGACCACACGCCTGCGGTGTATGCGCCCAAAGCGGCGCTGGGTCATTCGTTGGGCGGGGCCGGAGCGGTGGAGGCAGTGGTGACGGTGCAGGCCCTGCGCGACGGCGTCGTGCCGCCCACTCTCAACCTGAAAGACCTCGATCCCGAGATCGAAATGGATGTCGTAAGCGGGCTGCCCCGCCGCGCCGATTACCGCTACGCCGTCAGCAATTCTTTCGGCATCGGCGGCTACAACGTCGCGGTGGTGTTTGGCGCCTATTGATGCGCGGCGGCTATCCCTTCGTGAGGGTGAATTGTCCTAGCTCGCTGATGCCGCGACGGAAGAAGTCGCTGCATCCAGTCAGGTAGCGCATATAGCGTTCGTAGACCTCATTGGATGTCGCGGCGATGGCTTCGTCGCGAGCGCCTTCCAGATTCGCCGCCCACATATCAAGCGTGCGGACATAGTGCTCGGTCAGGTACTGGGTCTGCTCCAGCGAAAACCCCGCCTTGCCCGAGAACTCGGCGATGTCCTCGTCGCAGGGCACGGAGCCCCCCGGGAAGATCTCCTTGGCGATGAACCGCATGAACTTCAGGTCGCTCATCACGATCGGGATGCCCATCTCGGGCCAGCGTTTCAGGGGGTGACCCATGATCGTCTGCAGCACCATCCGGCCATCGGTCGGCAGGATGCGGTGGCACGTCTCGAAGAACGCCGCGTAACGCTCCTTCGGGAAGGCCTCGAACGCCTCGATGCTGACGATGCGGTCGACGGGCGCGTCGAACTCCTCCCAGCCGTGCAACAACACCTGGCGGGAACGTTTGGAGCTGATCTCCTCCAGAAGGTGCTCACAGTAGACGCTCTGATTCCTGGACAGCGTCAGGCCGATGACGTTGACGTCGTATTTCTCCACCGCGCGTTTCATCAACGAGCCCCAGCCGCAACCGACGTCGAGAAGCGTCATGCCGGCCTGCAAATCCAGCTTGCCGAGGGCGAGATCGATCTTGGCCATCTGCGCCTCTTCGAGGGTCGCATCATCGCGCTCGAAGAACGCACAACTGTAGGTTCGCGACGGGTCCTGAAACGTACCGAAGAAATCATCGGAGATGTCGTAGTGGGCCTGGATTTCCTCGAAATGCGGCCGCATCTTGGTCGCGCCCGCTCTTCGTTCAGCCACTGTTATCGACCTCCTCCGGACAGATCGCCTATGCGATCGTGACTGGACTGACCCCCCATTGTTCTACCACCTCACGTTGCATTTCGTCCGCTGAATCGGCCCTTGTCGCAAGTAAACTGGCAAACATCGGTGTAGCCATTGCGGAAAAGATCGGCACAGCCGGTCAGATATTTCATGAACCGCTCGTAGACCTCTTCGGAGGTGACCGCGATGGCTTCATCCTTCTTGGACTCGAGATTTGCCGCCCAGGTGTCCAGGGTGCGGGCGTAGTGCGGCCGCAGCGGCTGAACTCGGGTCACGTCGAACCCGGCCTTGACGGCGTGCTCCTTGACCTGCGCGACGAGTGGCAGACGACCGCCTGGATAGATCTCATCGAGGATGAACTTGATGAAACGCACCGTCGACATCTTCAGCGGCAACTTGCGTGCGCGGACCTCCTCGTCGCTCGGGATGACGATGGTGTGCAGCAGCATCACGCCGTCATCGGGCATCAGGTCGTAGTTCTTCTTGAAGTAGTCGTCATATTTGCCAAAACCGAAGTGCTCGAACGCGCCGATCGACACGATCCGGTCAACCGGCTCGTCGTACTCCTCCCACGGCTGTAGCCGCACTTCTTTCCTACGCGGACTGTCCGACTCGGCAAACAGCCGCTCGATGTGCTCCATCTGGTTGTGGGAGAGCGTCAGGCCGATGACGTTGACGTCGTATTTCTCGACCGCCCGCATCATGCAGGCGCCCCAGCCGCAGCCGATGTCGAGCAGCGTCATCCCAGGTTGCAGACCCAGCTTGCCCAGCGCGAGGTCGATCTTGGCCATTTGGGCTTCTTCGAGCGACATGTCGTCGCGTTCGAAGTAGGCGCAGCTGTACACCTGATTCGGGTCTTGCCAGAGCTTGAAGAACTCGTTCGAGATGTCGTAGTGCGACCGGACTTCGTCGGCGTCGGACCCGCGAACTTTCGCAGCCGACTCGGATAACCATTTGGACTGAGCCACTGGAGCTGTTCTGATCTGCGATTTCCCTGAGGTATCTGCCACTGTGCATCCCTGGTGATACTCGAATAGGGGTGATTGGTTCAAAGTGTCGGCTGCTTCAACACTTGAGGCGACACTACGCCTGCCGATGCCTCGTCGGAACCGGTGGTGCACCAGGGAAGTCCGCGATTCGGCAGGCCACATTATTGACGAACGACGTAGCAATCGGCCCTCAGTCCTGCACGGCCTTGGCCAGCGCGACGTACTTGGTCAGGACCGCGGGTTTCGCCAGTTCGCGGGTGGCTTCCTGGACCACGCGGACGACGACCCATGCGCGGGCGCGCTCCTCGTCGAGGCCGGCCGCATCGACGAGCGTGTAGAAGCGGCGGCGCACACCGTCGCGGATATTGCCGGTCAGCTCGTCCCAGCGGTTCCACAACATCGGCGCGAGTTCATAGTGTGGATCGCCGTTCATCGGTTTCGGGGCGATCACCAGCCAGGGCTCGCGGTCGGCGGCGAGCACATTCCTGTAGTGCAGATCGCCGTGGACGACCGCGTTGGCCGGTGCGTCCGCCAGTTCGCGGCCCAGCGCGATCGCCTGCTCGACGAGCCGGTGCGGAATCGGCGCGCTCCGCGAAAGCGCCTCGAACTCGCTCGTCCACCGCTCGACATACGAAGTGAGCGTGGGCAATTGGGGCATGGCAGGAACGTGGATGCGTGGGTAGAGCCGGGCGACGACCTCACACGCGTCGACGTCCGGGAGGGTGTCGAGCGTCTGGACATGCAGGCGCTCCAGAAGTAGGGCGCGGCGCGGCGGGTCGGCGCGGAGCAGCTGGACCGCGCCGTTGCCGCCCCACCGTCGCAGCACGAGGTGCTCGTGCTCGGACGCGGCGTCAGGAAGGCTGATCTTCAGAACGGCGCGCGCTCCGTCGGATGTGCGCACCGGCAGCACTATCGAGCCGGCCCCGTGATTCGCCTCCCCGTCGGGGCGGAGCTCCCACCGCGCGGCCATCGCCCGGACCTCGGAGGGGAGCTCGGTCACCGTCGGATCGTTTCATCCGCCGCGTGTACGCCCAACTGGTCGACGACAGCACGGGACTGGTGTTGGGCAACCACGTCACGCCGATCCCGGTGACGCTGCAACTGGTCGCCTCGGCCGTGGAGTATCAAGCGCTGTGGTCGTCGGGCGAGCTGAATGTGTCGAGCATGAAGCTCTCGTTGCCGACCGCCGATGCGGCGGCGATAACGCAGACGTCGGCGTCGCAGCTGGTGGCCTAGGGATTGCCAAGCTCGAGGGTCTTCTTTTGCCCGCCTCTGCGCGACAACCCGGCGACTGCATCGAGCCGAGAAGGGTGATCGGTTCGTTGTCGCTCAGAGGCGGGCATTTTGCCTGCAGGACTCGACCCCAGCCTAGCGACTTGCGATGATCAGACGACCGCACCGGGTCAAGGGGAGGCGCGTCATGACCATTTCTTCGACGCTGCAGGCGACACTCACGATCGGCGGCGAGCCGCAAGCCGGTGCCGCGGGCAGCTACCCCGTGCACAACCCGGCCAGGCCGGCCGAGATCGTCGGCCTGGCCCCCGCCGCCGACCGTGCCCAGCTCGCCGAGGCCGGCTTTGAGATCGACACCGCACCGATGGTCGCTGCGGTGCTCGGGTCGATGGCGGAAGCCGCGCTCACGCCCGAGCAGATCGACCCGCAAGCGCCCTATCCGCGGTTGCACCGTGAGCCGTACAGCGTTGCAGCCCTTGTCATTCCGTTCAATTGGCCGCTCGCGGTGATGATGACGAAGCTGACCTCGGCGCTGGCGGCAGGCAACACGGCGGTCGTCAAACTGCCGCCGACGGTTCCGCTCGCCGCGCTGCAGTTCGGCGCGGCGTTCGCCGCGGCGCTGCCGCCGGGCGTGGTGAACGTGCTGTCGGCCCCCGGCGTCGATCTTGCGCAAGCATTGGTCACGCACCCGGGCATCGATGTCATCTCGCTGACCGGTGGCCCGGCGACCGGCCGCGCCGTGATGGCGGCCGCCGCGCCGCGGCTCACGCCGCTGCTGCTCGAGCTCGGCGGAAACGACGCGGCGATCATCGCGCCCGACATCGCGGTCAGCGACCAGCTCGTCGAGCAGCTGGTGACGGCGACGTACACCACCGGCGGCCAGGTCTGCATGGCGATCAAACGGCTCTACGCGCCGCGCGATCGCGTCGACGAGGTGACGCTCGGCCCGCTGCACACCGCCGCCGCGCGAGATCGGGTTGAGATGCTCGTCAAAGATGCTGCGGCACAAGGGGCGACGGTCCGCACCGCGGGGCGGATCCGTGAGGCCGATGCCGACGCGGGCGGGTACTTCGTGCTGCCGACCGTCGTCACCGACGTGGCGCCGGACTCGGCATTGGCCAGCGAGGAGCAGTTCGGCCCGGTGCAGTCGGGCCTCGGCCGCGAGCTCGGCGCCGACGGGTTACGGGCGTCCGCCCAGCCTCGGGGTTACGTCCGCCAGCCGGCGCCGAGGTAGCGCCTGGGCCGTGATTTCTGCATCCGGGCTGTGAATCTGGCCCCTCACGACGACCCTGGTGCAGAAGTCGACGCGAGAAGCGCAGCGCGCCTTGATCTGAGGCAAGTTGGGCCATCGCACGCCCGAAGGCAATAGTGTGCGACGAAACTGGGGAGTTGATGGAACTGTTCTCTGCACAACGGGAGTTCACGGCGTACGGCCCGTCGCACTGGGCGGTGCTCGGGCTGTTCGCGATAGGCGCTGCGCTCCTGGTCTGGATCGGACGCAGGCAGACCGAGTCGCAGGCCCGGTTCCTCGGTCGTGTGCTGGCGGCTCTGATCCTGGTGACATTCATCGTGGCGCTGGTTTACAAGCTGATCCGGCCCGCCCTCGACAGCTCGGTGCCGCTGCAGCTGTGCGATGTCGCGGAACTCACGGCGGCCTACGCTTTGTGGTCGCAGCGGCATTGGGCCTTTGCGCTCACGTACTACTGGTGTCTCGTCCTCAGCTCACAGGCGTTGATCACACCGGACGTGGGCACGCCAGCCGAAGGCGCGCCAGATTTCCCCCACCATCTTTTCGTCACGTTCTTTACGCTTCACGTGCTCGTTGTCTGGGCGGCGATCTATCTCACGTGGGGGCGTGGGATGCGGCCGCGATGGCGCGACTACCGCTTCGCGGTCATCGTGACCCTCGCATGGGCGGCATTCACCTTCACCTTCAACGCGATCACGGGAACCAACTACGGCTACCTCAACAGGAAACCCCCCACCGCGTCACTATTGGACGTATTGGGCCCGTGGCCGGTGTACCTGCTGGCCGAGGTCGCGCTCGTTCTCATCGTGTGGGCCCTGATGACGTGGCCGTGGGAACGGACACGGCAACCCGCCACCGAAAGTCCGCAGGTGGTCTGATCTGGGCGTCGGCCTCGAAGAAGCGAGTGTGATGCTTAGTACACTAATTAATAGGATACTAACTATGAGTGTACGATGGAGCCATGACCAAAGGAGTCGCTGCGGACCTCGATCCGCTCGCACTGGAGCGCCAAGTGTGTTTCGCGCTGGCCATCACCAACCGCGCGGTGCTCGCCGTGTACCGGCCGCTGCTGGAGCCGCTCGGGCTGACCCATCCGCAATATCTAGTGATGCTGACGCTGTGGGACAACGAGAGAACCAGCGGCGAGCCGCTGTCGGTCAAGGACATCGCCGGGTTGTTGCAGATGGATTCGGCCACCCTTTCGCCGATGCTCAAACGGCTGCAGGCCCAGGGCCTGATCACCCGGTCGCGCAGTGAGACCGACGAGCGCACTACCCATGTGGAGCTGACGCAGAATGGCCGCAATCTGCGCAGGCAGGCGCTGAAGGTCCCCCCGGCGGTGGTCGAGCGCCTCGGCGTCGAGCTCGCCGAGCTCGAGCGTCTGCACGAGGTGCTCACCGGAATCAACGCCGCCGCGCTGGCCGCCGGTGCGCTCGACTCGGAGCTTGACCGATGACGCCCGACGCTCAACGCCGCCGCCCCGACCCGCTGCGCTGGATCTGGTACGCCTTCGGCGGGACGCTCGGTCCGCGCTACCGCGAGTGGGTGTTGCGCGACCTCACCGGTCGTACCCGGTGGGAGCGCCAAATCGCCCGTGCCGTGGTGCAGGTGGCGCCGCTGGCCGCGGTGTTGTTACTCGCACTGGGGTTCGGCTGGATCGCGTGGGTCGGCGTGGGATGCGGGCTGGTGTTGGCGCTGATCTACTCGACCGCCTACTTCGACCCATCGGTAGACCACCGCCTGGCCAAGCACGGCTATCCATCCGGCACCGCGCAGCGGATCCTCAGCGAGCGGGACAAAGCCAAGCATCCCGATCGGATGCGCCGCTACATGCAGACTTATCGTGGCGATGCCACTTGTGGTTGAGGTCGTCGACGAAATCCCTTGTCGGACAAGACGCAGAGGCTATGGCAGCACGGTTTTCATCAACATCACGTTGTATGCCGACCACAGCGACAGGTTGTAGTACAGATCTTTACCCGTCGACCAGGGGTGCAGGAACGGCCCATAGATGCCGCCGGGGAACTGCATTGACGGCACGAGCACTTGCTCGGGGCCCCACGGTCCTTGCGGCGCCGGGGCAGTCCTTGCCACGACGTCGTTGGCACCGTTTGTGTAGAGCGCCAGGTACTGCTTGAGATACGTGTTGAATTGCGCGGACATTTCGGCCACCGGGCCCGGGATCACCGGCGTCGCAGCCCCCGGATTGCTCGGAACCCAGGAATTGCTGTCGGAGTTCCAGTATTCGTATCTCCTGAGGTCCGGTACATAGCCTGGGAGGACGCGCGCCATGTACGCCGAGCCGCCGCGACCGGACGGTGTCCCGAACGAGTAGAGGAACGGGTCACCGGGCCCAGGCTTGAGGAACGCCCCTTGCTGGAAGTTCTCATTTCCCGGAACGAACTGGGCTCCCGGGACTCTGTCCGGCGCGGAGGAGCGGACGGTTCCGGGGTAGACCCCCCAGTGTTCGCCGTTGTCGGGAGACACTGCGATTGCCGAGAAGTTCGTCGTCCATGCGCCGTTCGCGTCCCAACTCTTGATGGACATGAAGTTGAGGTATTGGTTTCTCCCGGCGGAGATGCCTGCGGTGGGAATGATTCCCGTCTCCGATGGCGCCCACTTGGTGGTGTTGATGATCTGTTTGGACAGGCCCGGACCCCATAGCGGTGAGCCGGAGTATTGGTTGGAGACAACGCCATTCGGCACGCTGATCGTCTTGGCCAGGGCACCGTCTTGGCTGCGGAACAGCGTGTTGTACCGCCATTGTTGGCCGCGGACGCTGCAATAGCCGAACGTGTCGCCGAAGGCCATAAGCACCTGACGGCCGGCGGGATTGCCGTTGTCCCACATGATCCCGAGGTCGGTCCCGGTGATGGCGAAACGCTTGATGGTGTCGTTTGGGCTGTCCGGTCCGGTCACCCAGCCGACCAGCGACGTCCCAGGCGGCTCGCCTGGCGCGGGCGGCGGCTGCTGCATTGGCGCGGCATCCGGAACTCGCTGCGCAGCCGTTGGGGGCTGTTGGTTAGCCGCGCCGGGAGGAGTGGGCGAAGGTACCACCTCCGCCTGCTGCTGCACCCGGGCGGAGCGTGGAGTAAGCGCGTTGAGGATGGCCTTCGGCAGCAGACCCAGTTTGGGTAGCGGCGCGCGCTCATTCGCACCAGTAGGCCTTTGTCCTATCGGTCGGCCGCCGGATGTCGAGGGCAAGGACGGAGTCTCGGCCGGGGCATCAGGAGGTTGGGCCGCTGCGGCAGCACCGGTGCAAGGATCGGCCGCCGCTGGTGACGCTATCCCGATCGCAACGCAAAGTCCGATTGCGGCCGCCGACGCCACCGATATCGATGCGATTCGAGGACGCGGCGACATGACACACCTTCCGGGGGGCACGACGTCGCATTTGACGTCAGTAGTTGGCTGATGTGACGATAGTGATCTGTGGGACTCTTGTGATCGGTGATGTACTGATAGGTATGCATCCGTGACCGTGTCGTAACCCATCGATTTCAGGTGCCGCACCCGCTGACCCGATCAGCAATGTGACCCGCAGTTGCTGCCGGTGTTATGCGCATCGATGAAACTGGCACGCCACCGGGCCGTGGCACATTAGCAATTGATGAATGATCTTTGCCAAGCATTGCGGTAGAACACTCGCTGTGTTCACATCAGTGGGTGTCGGTGGTGAAGCGCTGGCCCGACGAGGCGCCCACCGAGCCGCTGAGGGTGTGCGCGAATCGCAGGAGTACGACGATCAGCGACTCGCGTACCCGTCGATCCGCGGCGACGTCGCCGACGGTGCGGCCGGTCGCGTCGGCGTTCTCAGGGGCGAAGGTCTCGACGATGATCAGCCGTTCCCAATTGGCAAGGCCGCGAAGGATGCCGGCCTCCTCCGAGTGGGCGCCGTCGCGACGTCGCTGCTCGGCCACGGCCCCGACCGCACCTGCTACGACTTACCCTCTGGCGCACCGCGTTTGGTGGCAGACGCTTACGGGATCAGCTCGGTCATCGTCGGCGGCGTCGAGGCGTGCCGCGACGGCGCCGCGACGGGCGCGAGCCAAACTTTAGGACGGCCTGCTGATGGCCGTCGAGAACGTACACGAGCGACTGCGCGAGGCGCGGGAAAAGCATCGCGTGATGGTCGGCAACCCGCTCACCGAGACCCCGGCCCAGAACATCGACGTGGCAGGCGTGACGGTGCTCGGCTACGACGAGTGCCAGACCGTGCTGACCGATCCCGACAGGTTCTCGTCGTCGATCTACAGCACATCATGGGCCCGGTCGTGGGCCGCACCCTGCTCGAAAAGGAGGGCGCCGAACACCACGCGAGCCGGGCCCTGGCGTCGCCGTTGTTCCGGGCGAAGTTGCTCGAGCGGTGGCGCACCGAGCTCGTCGAGGTCGTGGTGCACGAGCTGATCGACCGGTACGCCCCGCGCGGATACGCAGACCTGGTGCGGGAGTTCACCTTTGCGTTCCCGTGCAGGTGATCGCCCGGCTGATGGGGCTGCCCCGCGAGGACTATGAGTATTTCGGCGAGATCTTCGCGTTCCTGCTGTTGATCCTGCCTGCGGGAGTGGAGACGACGGCGTTCCGCTCGCCAGCGGCGCTGCCGGTCGAAATCACGGCTGCGTAGTGGTCAGTCCTGACTCGGATTGCCCGCGTCTGAGCGACAACAGCGTTTACCCAGGTCACGGCCATAACCAGCGCCGATCGATCAGCGACAATCGGGGCTATAACCGCAGGTCCACGAGTTGTCGCTCAAAGGCGGGCAC
>JAVRPG010000060.1:0-12166 GCA_032162325.1 Mycobacterium sp.
ACCAAGATGGACCGGCCCGAGGACTTCGAGGCCAACCCGAAGACCGGCAAGGCCTACGTCGCGCTCACCAACAACGACGAGCGTGGCGCGCTCGGTGAAGCGGCGCCCGACGCGGCCAACCCGCGCAACGACAACAAGAGCGGACAGGTCCTCGAGATCACCGACCATCACGCCGGCACCGACTTCACCTGGGACTTGCTGCTCGTGTGTGGCGACCCCGCGGCCGCCGACACCTACTTCGCCGGGTTCGACAAGACGAAGGTCAGCCCCATCTCGTGCCCTGACAACTTGGCGTTCGACAGCCACGGCAATCTGTGGATCTCGACGGACGGCAATGCGTTGGACTCCAACGACGGGTTATTCGCCGTCGCGCTCGACGGGGCTAACCGCGGCGAGACCAAGCAGTTCCTCACCGTGCCGCTGGGCGCCGAAACGTGTGGCCCCGTCGTCACCGACGATCTGGTCACCGTGTGCGTGCAGCACCCGGGAGAGAACGACGACAACAGCATCGACAACCCGTTGTCGCGGTGGCCCGAGGGCGGCAACGGCACCGCGAGGCCGTCGGTGGTGGCGGCGTGGAAGACCGGCGGGAATATCGGCGTGTGACCGAACGTACGGTTACAGCGTGACCTTCCCGATTCGCGTCGGCGTGCAGCTGCAGCCGCAACATTCCGCGCAATACAGCCATATCCGCGAGGCGGTTCGCCGCTGCGAGGACATCGGTGTCGACGTCGCGTTCAACTGGGATCACTTCTTCCCGCTCTACGGCGATCCCGACGGCCCGCACTACGAGTGCTGGACGATGCTGGGCGCCTGGGCCGAGCAGACGTCGCGCCTCGAGATCGGCGCGCTGGTGACCTGCAACTCCTACCGCAACCCCGAGCTGCTGGCCGATATGGCGCGCACCGTCGACCATATCTCGGAGGGCCGACTGATCCTCGGCATCGGGTCGGGCTGGAAAGAGAAGGACTACGACGAGTACGGCTACGAGTTCGGCACCGCGGGCAGCCGACTCGACGACCTCGCCGCCGCTCTGCCGCGCATCAAGTCACGACTGGCCAAACTCAACCCGCCGCCGACCCGCGACATCCCGATCTTGATCGGTGGTCAGGGCGAGCAGAAGACGCTGCGACTGGTCGCCGAGTACGCCGACACCTGGCACGGGTTCACCTCGCTGGAGACCTATCCGGCCAAGGCGGAGATCCTGGCGCGGCACTGCGCCGACGTCGGCCGCGACCCGGCCACCATCGAGCGCTCCGCGGGCGTGCAGGGCAGCAGCCTCGACGCACTGCTGGCCGAGGCCGACGCGTTTGTCGAGCTCGGGGTCACGATGCTCACCGTCGGAGTCAACGGACCCGACTACGACCTGACACAGGCCGAGGCGCTGTGCCGCTGGCGCGACCGTCGCCAACCGAATGGAAACTGAACTGGCGGAACGGCTCCCGTTGCGACGGGTACGTGAGATGCTTGCCGCGCCATGCCCAAGAAGTATGGGGTCAAAGAAAAAGACCTCGTGGTCTCGCACGTCGTCAACCTGGTGCTGACTGGCAAACTGCGGTCGGGGGACCGGGTTGATCGCAACGAGATCGCCAACGACTTAGGACTGTCCCGCGTGCCGATACAGGAGGCGGTGGTCCAGCTCGAGCATGACGGCATCCTGTCCACGCAATACCACCGCGGCGCGTACGTCGAGCGATTCGACGAGTCCGTCGTGCGGGAACACTACGAGTTGTACGGGCTGTTGAACGGCATCGCATCGGCCCGCGCCGCCGTCGATGGCCTTCCGCGAATCCTCGACCAGCTGGGCGTGTTGATCGACGCCATGCGCAGTAGCAAAGAGTCGCGCGCGTTTCACGAGACGGCGTGGAAGTTCCGCAACGTGATCAACGACGAATACGCAGGCCCGCGATTGCAAGCGGCGATCCGGGCGTCGCAGACATTCATCCCGCGGGCGTTCTGGAGGTCCTACCCCAACAACCACAAGGAGATGCTTCCCTCCTACGAAGCCGAGACCGCCGCCATCCACCGGCGCGACCCCGACGGCGCCCGTGCGGCGTGCGCCGAGCGGTCCAGGATGATGGCCAGGATCATGCTCGGTGAATTGGTGCGACGCGGGGTCTTCCGGCCGCCCGGAGCCGCTCGGCCGGCGACATTAGGGTCAGCCGCGCCGATTGCGTTCTGATTGAGCTGAAGCCGGTGCGGGATCGGCGGTGCCCACTACGTTGCTTTGAATGCGGCTCGCAAAGGTTTTCGTCGCGGCGTTGGTCGCACTGCTGATCTTGAGCGTGGATCTGGCTGCGCCTGCGGGCGCCAACGTCGACCAGTGCGCCCCGCCGGGAGTCGAGAGCGCCAGTACGCTGCCCACCAATTTCGCGAAGGCGGCGACGGGTCCCGGCGCCGACAAATACACGACCGCGACAGTCGAGCCGTTGACCGTCGTCAACGTCAACGCCCTGGGCCTGAGTGTGCCGGGCACGCTGACCGTCGGCACGCTGTCGGATGCGCCGCCGAGCATCTGCATCAATTCGGCCGGCCAGTTCACGGGCTTCGACAACGAGTTGGCATCCTGGCGCTCATCGCCGATCTCGGGGCGGACGGCATGACGACGGTGGTCGTCACGCACGAGCTGGGTTTCGCTCGGTCGACGTCGGATGCCGTGGTGTTCATGGACCACGGTCAGGTGGTCGAATCGGGTCGCCCAGAGCAAATATTCAAGACCGCCGAGACGGATCGCCTGCGCCGGTTTTTATCGCAAGTTTTGTGAGGTTATTAACGCGCATTCGCATGTGGCAGCCCCGGACAGGTTAGACTGGCGAATTATGGTGGAGACGGAACCACAGGTCACCGAACTGGCCGGAGAGCTGCACCGCGTCCTCTCCAAGGTGTTTGCTGTCTTGCGCCGCGGCGATACCAGCCGCCTGCCCACTACCGCAGGCGACTTGACGCTGGCGCAGCTGTCGATTCTGCTGACGTTGCTCGACCAGGGTCCCATCCGGATGACGGATCTGGCCGCCCACGAACGGGTGCGCACCCCAACCACCACCGTCGCCATCCGCCGGCTGGAGAAACTCGGCCTGGTCAAGCGGTCCCGCGACCCGTCTGATCTGCGGGCCGTGCTCGTCGACATCACCCCGCGTGGACTGGCGCAGCATCGGGAGTCGCTGGCCGCCCGCCAGGCCCAGCTCGCCGCGCTGCTGAGCCAGCTCAGCCCCGAGGACCTGGAGACGCTGACCAAGGCCCTGGCCCCGCTGGAGCGGCTGGCCGAATAGGCCAGATCAACCGAGCCAATCAAGCACCGCGGCGGCGGTCCACGACTGCTGCATGCTGCCGAGCGGTTCCCCGGTGAAGGGTTCGTAGTACTCCGCGAACGTCCCGTCGCTGACCTGTCTGAGCCCTTCACGCTTCAGCATCAGCGCACGTTCTGCCCAGCCGCGGCGCGCGAACGCCCAGGAGAACAGCCACGTCATCACCGGCCACACCGGGCCGCGCCAGTACTCGCGTGAGCGGAAGTCGCGCGACACCGGTGACGTCGACGGAATCAGCGCGTACTTCAGATCCGGATGCCCACAGAACCGCGGGCCCTCCAGCAGTCGAAGCAGTGCCCGCTCCCTGTCGTGCGACAACCCGCCGCACAGCAGTGGGGAGAACTGCGCAACCGTCTCGGTGGCCACCCACCTATCCGCGCGGACGTCGAAATCCCTTGCCGCCCCGGTGCGTTCGTCGGTGGTTTGGACCACGCCGGCGCGGAATCGCTCCGCCCACCCGTACAGGTCCTTGACGTCGGCGTGTGGGCGCTTGTAGTCCTCGCCGATCTGGGCAAGTACGTCACAGGCTACCGAGAAAACCGCCGAGACGAACACGTCCTCGACGACGAAGCTCATCACCTTGGGCAGCAGTTCGTCGTCGTAGCGGGCGGCCTTCATCTCCTCCAGCAACCACAGATACCGGTCGTAGTCGATGTCGCTCGGCCGCTGGCTGGCATCGGTGACGATGGTGTTGTCCTCGCGCTGATACTCCGGCACGGTGCCGGGAATCACGTTGGCGTAGGCGCTGTCCCAGCGCGGCGAGTTGTCCATGCCCGATTCCCAGCCGTGGTACAGCGTGATGCGGCCGTGCTCGTGCTGATCACGCGCTTCGGCGAGCCATCGGTGCCAGCGGACCAGGTCGGCCCACCTGCGGTCGAGGAACGCCGCGGCGACGGCGCGGGTGGACCGGCCGCGGGTGCGGGCTTGGTCGAGGATGCGTTGCACCGCGATCGCGTGCACGGGCGGCTGCATGATGCCGGATGTGTGCCGGGTGCGCGGCGCATGAGCGGCCAGCGCCGACGTCGCCCAGCGCGCCGGCCCGGGGAAGTACCCGTCCACGCCGTTGGCGAAGACGATGTGCGGGATCATCCCGTTGGTCCACTGCGCCGAGAGCAAGGTGTCGAGTTCGACGACGGCCCGCTCAACGCTCAGCGGGGCCAGGCCGATCGCCACGAAGGCCGCGTCCCAGCTCCACATGTGCGGGTACAGCAACGGCGCGGCGGTGGTCATCACGCCCAGGTCGTTGCCGCGCAGCAGGTATGCGGCGCGGGCCGCGAGCTGCGTGGGAGCGAAGTTGTGGTCGGGCATCGTGTCCATCATGCGACGAGCCGCCATCACTCGCAGGTCGATAGGGTGGCGAGATGCCGACCGCGATGATCACCGGGGCGTCCGGCGGGCTCGGTTCGGCCATCGCCGGCGCGCTGGCGCCCACCCACACGCTGTTCCTCGCGGGGCGGCCGTCGGCCCGGCTCGACGAGGTCGCGGAGAGGTTCGGCGCCACCACCTGGCCGGTGGATTTCGAGGATCTCGACGAGATTCCGGCAGTCGTCGAGCCGATCGTCGAACTCGACGTGCTGATACACAACGCGGGTGTGGCCTACCCGGGACGCGTCGCTGAATCGACCGTCGACGAGTGGCGGGCCACCATGGGTGTCAATGTCGTTGGCGCGGTAGCCCTCACGCTGGCCCTGCTGCCCGCACTGCGCGCAGCCGGCGGGCACGTCGTGTTCATCAACTCCGGAGCGGGCATCAATGCGTCGCCCGGCCTGGCGTCGTATTCGGCGAGCAAGTTCGCGCTGCGCGGGTTCGCGGATTCGCTGCGAAACGACGAGCCGTCGCTTCGCGTCACATCGGTCCATCCCGGACGCATCGCCACCGTCATGCAGGAGGGGCTGGTCGCATACGAAGGCCGGGACTACGACCCGTCGCGGTACCTGCAGCCCGCGACCGTCGCGAAGGTGGTCGCCGACGCGGTGAATGCACCACCCGACGCCCACATCCACGAGGTCATCGTCCGGCCGACGTGATTTGTATGCATTCGGGAGCGGTGAGCGCTCCTCAACGCACACAATTCGCTCATGAGCTCGATCGCAGATACCGCTGAGCGGTTTTTCGAAGCGTGTGAGGCAGGGAAGGGTTGGGCGGAATGCCGGCAGTACTGCCGCCCCGACGCGTCGTTCGCCGCTCAGACCGACGCCCTTGCCGATGTGACAACCCTCGAGGCCTACACCGAGTGGATGAAGGGCCTGATGACAATCCTGCCGGACGGCACCGCCGAGGTGCGGTCGTTCGCGGTCGACGAGGCGCGCCGAAATGTGGCCGCGTTCGGTGTCTTTCGCGGAACCCACACCGGTGAGGGTGGGCCGGTGCCGCCGACCGGTAAGTCCGCCGAAGCCGACTACGTCTACGTGATGGACTTCGACGGTGACAAGATCCGCCACATGACCAAGATCTGGAACGACGGGATAACTCTGCGGCAGCTCGGCTGGGCCTAGCTCAGACGACGATGTTCACGAGCCGGCCTGCCACCACGATAACCTTCTTCGGGGTGCCGCCGTTGAGGAACGCGACGACCTTCTCGTCGGCCAGCGCCGCGGCCTCCAGCGTGTCCGCGTCGGCGTCGGCAGGCACCGTCACGTGGCCGCGGACCTTTCCGTTGACCTGCACCGGATACTCGACGGTGTCCTCGACCAGGTACTGCGGATCGGCCACCGGGAAGGGCCCGTGCGCCAGCGACGTGTCGTTGCCCAGCCGTTTCCACAGTTCCTCTGCAAGATGCGGGGCCAGCGGCGCGACCATCAGCACCAGCGGCTCCAGCGCCGCCCGCGCCGTCACACCCTGCTTGGTCAGGTGGTTGGTGTACTCGATGAGCTTGGCGGCCGCGGTGTTGTTGCGTAGCGCCGCATAGTCCTCGGACACCCCGGCGATGGTGCGGTGCAGCTGCCGCAGCGTGTCGTCGTCGATCCTTTCGTGCTTGGCGGCGCGCTCGGTGCCGGTCTGCTCGTCGACCACCAGCCGCCACACCCGCTGCAGGAACCGGTGCGCGCCGACGACGTCCTTGGTGGCCCATGGCCGCGACGCCTCCAGCGGGCCCATTGACATCTCGTACACCCGCAGCGTGTCGGCGCCGTAGTTGTCGCAGATCTCGTCGGGCGATACCGAGTTCTTCAGGCTCTTGCCGATCTTGCCGAACTCCTGGAACACCTCGATCTCGCCGTCGGGCCCTGGCCAGTAGAACTTGCCGTCGCGTTCGGTGACTTCGGCGGCGGGCACATACGCACCGCGCGAGTCGGTGTAGGCGAACGCCTGGATGTAGCCCTGGTTCACCAATCGCCGATACGGCTCCAGGGAGCTGATGTGGCCGAGGTCGTAGAGCACCTTGTGCCAGAACCGCGCATACAGCAGGTGCAGCACCGCATGCTCGACGCCACCGACGTACAGGTCGACGCCACCAGGGTCCTTGGGCCCGTTCTCGGCCGGCCGCGGCCCCATCCAGTAGGCCTCATTCTCCTTGGCGCACAACTCTTCTTTGTTGTACGGGTCGGTATAGCGCAGCTCGTACCACGAGCTGGCCGCCCACTGCGGCATCACGTTGGTGTCTCGGGTGTACGGCTTGAAGCCGTCGCCGAGGTCAAGCTCGACATGCACCCACTCGGTCGCCTTGCCCAGCGGCGGCGACGGCTCGCTGTCGGCGTCGTCGGGATCGAACTGCACAGGCGCGTAGTCCGGGATGTCCGGGAGCTCGACCGGCAGCGCCGATTCGGGCAGCGGGTACGCACGCCCCTCGGCGTCGTACACGATCGGGAACGGCTCACCCCAGTACCGCTGCCTGGCGAACAGCCAGTCGCGCAGCTTGTACTCGACGCGAGCCTGCGCGCGGCCCTCGGCGGCCAGGCGCTCGGTGATCGCCTCCTTCGCCGCCGCCACGCTCAGCCCGTTGAGGTAGTCGGAGTTGACCATCTCGCCGTCGCCGCTGTACGCCGCCTCCGAAATATCCCCGCCCGCAACCACTTCGACGATCGGAAGACCGAACTCGTTGGCGAAGTCCCAGTCCCGCTGATCCCCACCGGGCACCGCCATGATCGCGCCGGTGCCGTAGCCGATAAGCACGTAGTCGGCGATGAACACCGGGATCTGTTGGCCATTGGCAGGATTGGTGGCAGACGTGCCGAGGAACACGCCCGTCTTGACCTTGTTCTCCTGGCGCTCAAGGTCCGACTTGGCGCCAATTGTGGCGCGATACGACGCGACGGCTTCAGCGGGTGTCGCGGCGCCGAACGTCCACCTCGGGTCGACGTCGGCCGGCCAGTGCGCCGCGGTCAGCTTGTCCACCAGATCGTGTTCCGGCGCCAGCACCATGTACGTCGCGCCGAACAACGTGTCGGGCCGGGTGGTGAACACCTCGATATCGCCGGCCGGCGTACCGAACAGCACCGACGCGCCCGTGGACCGGCCGATCCAGTTGCGCTGCATGGTCTTGACCTTCTCCGGCCAGTCGAGCAGTTCGAGATCGTCGAGCAGCCGGTCCGAGTACGCGGTGATGCGCATCATCCACTGCCGCAGCCGCTTCCGGAACACCGGGAAGTTCCCGCGCTCGCTGCGGCCGTCGGACGTGACTTCCTCATTGGCCAGCACGGTGCCAAGCCCTGGACACCAGTTGACCATCGAGTCGGCCCGGTACACCAATCGATACGAGTCGATCACATCGGCCCGCTCGCCGGCCGACAACTCCGACCATGCGCGCCTGTCGTCGAGAGTCCTTGTGCCCGAATCCAACTCGGCAACCAACTCCGCGATGGGCCGCGCCTTGTTCGCTGCCTGGTCGAACCACGCGTTGTAGATCTGCAGGAAGATCCACTGCGTCCATTTGTAGTAGTCGACATCGGTAGTGGAGAAGCTGCGCCTGGAGTCGTGCCCGAACCCCAGGCGGCCGAGCTGTCGGCGGAAATTGACGATGTTCGCCTCGGTGCGGGCCCGTGGATGCGTGCCGGTCTGAATCGCGTACTGCTCGGCCGGTAGTCCGAAGGCGTCGAAGCCCAAGGCATGCAACACATTGCGGCCCGCCATCCGGTAATAGCGCGCGTAGACGTCGGTGGCGATGTAGCCCAGCGGGTGCCCGACGTGCAGGCCCTCTCCGGACGGGTACGGGAACATGTCCAGCACGAACATCTTGTCGGCGGGCACTGCCGACCCGTCTTGCGGCGCCAGCGAACCCACCGGGTTGGGCACGTTGAACGTGCCCGACTCCGCCCACGCCTGCTGCCAGGCGCGCTCGATCTCCCCGGCCAGCTCCGCGGTGTAGCGGTGCTGCGGGGTGGCCTCGGCTCCCACCTCTACGTCAGCGGCCCCGCTGGCCTGAGCGGTCGGCGATTCTGTCACGTGAACAGGGTATAAGCCCGCCGATGGTGCTCTTGTCGGCCACGGGTTGATCTCGGTTCCGTTGCGGACGGGTCAGGGGTTGGTTCCAGGTCGGTTCCAGCCCTGGCGGCTGACGCTTCCCGCTGGATACAGTCGGCGCCTGACCAGGGGTGTGAAGAACCCCGCTCCGCTGAAGAAGGACCGCCGTCGATGAACGAGATCACCCGCCGCTGGCGGGTTCTGGCAGGTGGCGCGGCCGCCGGTGTGGCCGCCGTCGTCGGCTTCGGAGGGCCGACAGCTTCAGCCGAGCCCGTGATCCCGCAACCGCCGCTGCCCGCGCCTGCCACCGTGACACAGACGGTAACGGTGGCGCCCAACGCCGCCGCGATCGCGCCTCAGGCCACCGGACTCCCCGGTGTGACGCCCGCCATAGGCGCCACGCCGGCGGGGATCTCGACGCCGGCCGTCCCCGCCCCGCCGCCGGTAACGATCACGCCGGCCGCCTCGGGCACGCTGGCCGACTTCTTCAAGGCGAAGGGCGTGCGGCTCGAGCCGCAGAACAGCCGCGACTTCAAGGCGCTCAATATCGTGCTGCCGATGCCGCGGGGCTGGTCGCAGGTGCCCGACCCGAATGTTCCAGACGCGTTCGCGGTGATCGCCGACCGGGTGGGCGGCAACGGCCTGTACGCGACTAACGCGCAGGTCGTGGTCTACAAGCTGGTCGGCGAGTTCGACCCGAAGGAGGCCATCAGCCACGGCTTCGTCGACAGCCAGCAGCTGACGGCCTGGCGTGCCACAGACGGATCGCTCGCCGATTTCGGCGGCATGCCGTCGTCGGTCATCGAGGGCACCTACCGCGAGAACTCGATGACGCTGAACACGTCACGACGCCACGTCATCGCCACCGCAGGCCCGGACAAGTACCTGGTGAATCTGTCGGTGACCACCAGCGCCGACCAGGTCGTCGCGTCGGCCGGCGCTACCGACGCTATCGTCAACGGCTTCAAGGTGAGCCTTCCCGGGCCGCCGACGCCGACACCGCCACCCACGGCTCCGGGTCTGCCCCAGTCCCCTAGCCAGCTGGGGGCCCAGCCGGCACCGCCCCAACTTCTGGGACTGCCGGGATAGCCGTCGTCCCCCGGGCGAAGCCTGGCGCCCGGGGGGCGGCCCATCCGGCGGGCCGCGCGCGTGGCTCGTATTGTGTGGCGCATGCTGATCGCCGCGGTGCTCTGCTTGTGCGTCGCCGTCGCGACCGCCGGGCTCGGCCTCTGGCTGCTGACGCGCCCGCGCGGCACAGATCCCGTCCGGCAGGTTCTTCGCGCTGTGGCCCCAACCCAACTCGCGGCGGCGGTCATGCTCACCGCAGGCGGAGTCGTGGCGCTGTCGGCGCGGCCGCAGACCGGCGTGCTCGTCGTGGTGGTGTGCGTGGTCGGGGCGGTGGCCACGGTCGCGGCCGGATGTTGGCAGAGCGCCAAGGTGGTCGCGGCGTCAGCCGCGCAGAGCGCCGAGGCGCAGCGCCCATCCGGTGCCGTCGGCTGCGGTGGCGCCTGCACGACGTGCACCTTGTCGTGTAGCTGAGAGCTACCTTGCTCCAACGGCTGACCCCGGGTCCTCCCGTCGAAAGCTGGGGCCCCAGTCGACGCGTTCCTTCTTGCGCTGTTGGCGGTCGTCGCAACGGCCGCGGTGTTCCCGGCCACCGGCACCGCCGCCGACGTGCTCGATGTGGCGACCAAGATCGCCGTCGGACTGCTGTTCCTGCTCTACGGCGCCCGGCTGTCGCCGGTGGAGGCGCTGCACGGGCTGCGGCACTGGCGGCTGCATCTGCAGCTGCTGCTGCCGTTTGTCGCCGCTGGGGGTACCTCCCGCTTGCGGGGGATTTCTGCGGCCGTGGCTCGGTAAATGGGTGCACCGGCATCCGGTGGTCACGAAGGCGTTCGACCGCGGCTCGATCCTGATCGTCGTCTACACGGCGTTCTCGATGAGCATGGCCGAGCACGTGTGGAGCACGGTCAGCCCGTGGCGGGTGGTCGCGGTCGCGGGGTGTGGGCCTGATCATGTTGCCGCTGATCCTCTTTCACCAGATCCAGCTGTTCGCCTGCGCGGTCATCGCGAGCAGAATGTCGCGGACGGTGCCGGTGGATTAGTTGCGGCTGATGTCGATCGGATGGCTGGCCAGCAGCGACAGCGGCAACGGCTGGCGTCGCAGCACCCTCGACCACAGGTCGACCCGTGGCTCGACCAGAACATCAGAAGGCAACGCGGACAGCACAATCCAGTCGTCGCGCTCGATCTCGCCCTCCAGCTGGCCGATCGTCCAGCCCGAGTACCCCGCGAAGATGCGCACCCCTTCGACCATCGGGGCGATCGCGTCCGGATCGGCGTCCAGGTCGACCATCACCATCCGGCCCTGCACGTGCCGCAACCCCTGCACCCCGTCCGCCTCGAGGCCGACACGCAGCGTCGCCAGGCACAGCGCGGCGTCGCGCTTCACGGGCCCGCCGATGAACATCGTCTTGGGCTTGGTGGCCAGCTTGGCCCACTGCGGCAACACGTTGTACACCGCGGTCTCACTGGGCCGGTTCAGCACCACGCCCAGCGTGCCGCCGTCGTTGTGCTCGACGACGTAGATGACGCTGCGCCGAAACGTCGGCTCCAGCAGATCGGTGTTGGCGAGCAGCAGCGTCCCCGCGCGCACCCGATGGGCCGCAGGAGCGATGAAATCCTCCGGGTCCTCTGAGTGCGCCACCTCACCATAATGTCACTGGCGACCGGCCATCGTGGCGAACAAGCGCGGCCCGCCGGGATATTTGTACTGTGGGTCGGGTTGCCGATCCGCAGCTCTGCTCAACCAGGACGTGATATTCGTGGCCGACACCCGCGCGCCCATCGCCGTCTGGCGTTCGGCGCGTGCGCTGCCTGAATTCTGGCGACTGCTGGAGCTGCGGACGGTCAGCCAATTCGGTGACGGACTGTTTCAGGCGGGCCTCGCAGGCGCCATCCTGTTCAACCCGGAGCGGGCCGCGGGACCGTGGGAGATCGCAGGCTCATTCACGGTGCTGTACCTGCCGTACTCGGTGCTCGGCCCGTTCGCGGGCGCGCTGCTGGACCGCTGGGATCGCCGGCTGGTGCTCATCGGCGCCAACCTCGGCAGGCTGCTGCTGGTGCTCGGTGTCGCCGCCCTGCTGGCCGCCGGTGCGAGCGACCGAACGATCCTGTTCGGCGCGTTGGTTGTCAACGGTGTCACCCGATTCGTGTCCTCGGGCCTATCTGCCGCGCTGCCAGACGTCGTGCCCCGCGAACAAGTGGTCACGATGAACTCGGTGGCCACCCTCACCGGCGCCGCCGCGGCGTCCCTCGGCGCCGCCTTCATGCTCCTGCCCCGCTGGGTGTTCGGCTCCGACGACACTGGCGCTGCCACAGTTATTTTCATCGTCGCGCTGCCTGTCGCGGCCGCGTTGCTGCTGTCGGTGCGCTTCCCGCCGCACATCCTCGGGCCTCACGAA
>JAVRPG010000061.1:0-5058 GCA_032162325.1 Mycobacterium sp.
AGCACAAGCCCCAGCGCGACCAGGTGTTGTTGGGCGCCGTCGTGCAGGTCACGTTCGAAACGGCGCCGGGCATCATCGGCGGCCGCGACGATCCGCGCCCGAGACGCGGTGAGCTCCGCGCGGGCAGCAGCGTTGGCGATCGCGGTCGCGACCAGATCGGCAAAGTCGCCAACTCGCCCCTCGGTGTCCGGAGGCAAGGGCTCGGATCGCGACGAGCCGACCACCGCGGCACCCCACAGGCGCCCGTCGACCACGATCGGCGCGCCGACCCCCGATCGCAGGCCGAGCTCACGTATCCGCGCGGCGGCCGAACCAGATGCATTGTCGTGGCTGTCCATCCGGGCGGCGCGCCCGGTTCGCCACACCATCGAAGCAACGGTCTCACCCTCGGCGGCGAACCGCTCCCCGACGCGCATCTTCTTCACCCCGCCCCGCACATCATGAGCTGCGAGCAGCAAGGCCGCGCCGTCGAGCTGGTAGCAAACGAGCGCCGAGTGCTGCACGCGCAGGCACATGGCCAATTCCGCCGCCGCCGCGGAGAACACGTCGGACGGGGGGTGTCCTCTCGCCACCAACGTCGCCACCCGTCGCAGCGCGGCCTGCTGCTCCGCGAGCGACTGGGCCTCCCGGCGGCGTTTATTCGATTCGACGGCGCGTGATCTGGCCAGGCCCGCGAGAGTGTTGGCCGACAGCGAAACGGCCAGGAAGACCCCAATTGCCACCCAGTCCTGTGCCCTGGTCGGGATGATGCTCTCGGGCCGCATACGGTAGTAAGCAAAGGCCAGCGCACTGGCCAGCGACATCAGCGTCGACAGCCCGAAGCCCCAACCGGTTGAGACCACCAAGACGCCGAGTAGGTAGATCACGCCAAAGGGGCTCATCGGGGCGATCTGTTTGAGCAGATACACCACAAGGGTCTCCGCCCCGAGGAGCGACGCCGCAACCACGATCCCAACGGCGAGCGACCCGGCCGTCGGGCGTAGCAACAACGACAGCACCCGCATCTGCGGCGCCGTTACGGGCGCATCGGACGCGCTGACCCGCACGTCGCCGACGGGTGCCGCGGAAGTTCCCGTTTCGCCGCGCCGGGCCATAAGACGGCGAACCCGCTCACAGACCTACGCCACACAGGCGCCGGGGATGCATCATTGAATTCCTCCGTTGGGTCCAGACATGTACGTAGGCCTGATCAGGTCTGACCGCTGTCGACGGTGCTGTGTTCGACCGGGCAAATGACGCCGGCGAGCAAGATGTCAATCGCCTTTGCGCGGCTCTCTTCGCCGTCGGCGGCGACGGTCATGCGGATGAACATGTTGATGTCATGAACGGTGATGTCCGGACGCAAACCCCCGGCTTCGCGCAGCCGCGACGTAGCAGGACCGATCACGGCCGCGATGAGACGGTTGGCATGTTCATCGGCGCGGCGGCTCACGCCGGCCAGCCGCAGAAACGTCGCCACTTCGCGCTCCGACATGGAAGAGCTGCGGGTGAACACCGCGCGAAACGCCTCATACGGATCCTCGATTTGGGCAGCCCGGCCCGCGTTGTCCTGCACCGCCTGGATCAGGTCGTCGAGTACCGCCACGGTCAGGTCGTCCTTTTCGGGAAAGTGGCGGTAGAGCGTGGTCGGGCTGACGCCGGCCCGACGCGCAATCTCGTCCAGGCTGACCCCGGGTCCGTGCTCGACGAACGCCTCGCGCGCGGCCGCCACCAGCCGCTGCCGGTTGCGGATCAGGTCCCTGCGTGGCGCTCGCATGAGCGACATACCTCCCCCCATGAAGTGGTGGCACCACCGCCACTTTAACGCTAGCCTGAAAAGCGTTAGTGCCACCACCATATCTACCGCACCCGAGCGGTCGGCACACGACCCGACCCCTCAGCTTCGTCAGCACCCGCACGACCCGTTGACGCGCTTCCGACCCTGTGCCCGTATGTCCACAAAGCGCAGCACCCCGATCCGTTTGCTCCACCACCGAACTCTGCGCCCTCTGACGCGAGTCGCCCCATCGCGGTTGATCATCCGACGCCGCCCTCGTGTCGCCATGACGACAGGGTCTGCTGTTAGCGCTGTAATTCCGCTGAGAATGACGACGTCGATGTGTCAGACGGGGTAGGCGACGCCCGTCAGTTCTTCGGCGATGGTCCACAGTCTGCACTGGATGTCCGGATCCTGCGATCGTGCACTGGATCGCACGAGCTTCGGGTAGCCGCCGCCAACCCCGATGGCGGTCAGAAAGCGGTATCCATTCCATTCGCAGACACTGGTGGCAGTGCCGGCAAGTGCGGTGAAGATGCCGTACATGAGGATGGATGCGGTCATGGCTGGGTTTCGGGGCTGACAGCGTACTCATCACTATCCTCAATCGAACAAATGTGTTGTGAAACAAGCACATTCGTGCGCGAACTGGATCGGTCCGACCACTCAAGTCCTCTGGCGAGGCCAGATTGCGCCGAAACCCGTTGGCTTGACAAAAGCTAACTACCGTGACTAGCGGGTGACGTTGCTAGGTAAGTTGTTTCATATTTGAGATCGATGGCACGCAGTCGCTTGGCGTTACAACTGCAGTGCGGCCAGCGCTTTGGATAGCCTTGCACTCGTGGAACGAGTGGCGTCTGCCGACTAATTTGGGCGACGTGTCCAATCCCTCCACCGGAACTGTCCGCCTTGGAGACGCGAGTGTGTTGCGCGCGGTAGTGCGAACCATCATCGGTGGTGGTCTCGCGCTGGCGCTCATCTTTGCCATCGGCCATCTGGTGAGTACGGCGGTGAGCTGAGCACTCAATCCAATACTGCTTCATACGCATGTAGTCCTTGATTCCAATAGGTTCGACTTTCCAGGAGATTCAGTGTCAACATTCAACGAGTTACCGGTCCACGTGTTGCTCGTTCATTTCATCGTCGTTCTCGCACCGTTGACCGCGTTGCTGGCGCGCCGGCCACGTCATGGAGGTTCGCGCCCTGGGCCGGTTGGACTGCAACCTGATGGACGAGCGCCGCGCCTGGCAGCAGCGCATCCACGCCCAAGAGGTTCCACCAGGGCTGCCCACCGGTTCGGCCGTTGCTGTCGGCGGGACGCGGCGCGCTCGCCCATGCCGAACTGTCGGCGGCGGGACGCCAATATGTCGACACCGCGCTGCGCCGCATTGATGAGCTCAGCGCCGAGATCGAGCCGCTGCGAACACAATTGGTGAACTTCGCCCGGCGCCAAAGACCTTCCGCAAGCGGTGGACCGCCCACAACGTGCGCCTCCTTCGAACCGGGCTCAAGCGATACCACCACCCTGTCGTCGGCGAACTCAGGCTCGACTATGAGGCCATGGAATTCCCAGCCGACACCGGCCTGACCCTCACCGCCTACAGCGCCCAACCCGGAACGCCCTCTCGCGATGGACTCAACCTGCTCGCCAGCTGGGCTGCGACCATCGGCCAGACCCACGACGCCGACACCGGCCAAACCACAAACCACCCCTCGTAGCCGGCGCGGCCGCCGAATGCTATCGAGGCGATCGAAAACGGCGGATTACCGGTAAACTACGCTGCAATTGTTATCATGTTGTGCCGCAAGTGATTCTGTCCTGTTGTCCCCGTCGCGGGCTGCCGTAGGTTCGTGGCGATTGGGGTGGCCTGCTATGGGCGAGCGTCACGTCATGTTTGAATCATGTTGTGAGCGTGACCATCTCATCTGAGGCGCGGGTGCCCAGGTCGAGCGGTCTCACACGACACGTGGACTGCTGAAGGACACCTGTTGTTGTCCAGCAGCCACCGCATATCGATTGCTGACCTGCAAGCGCAGGGTTATGGCGTGCAGATCAACTGGGTCACCGGCTATAGCAGGGCCCCTCTCTCGCGGTGCTCTGTGGCGGGGATCCATAATCCTGACCGCTCGCCCGCAGTGAAAAGACGCCAACGACCATTTACGTCGACGTCGTGTGTCCGAATGACGACTGGGACTGGGACTGGGGAGAGTATCGGTTCCGGAGTGGGCATCGGGTAGCGCTCCCCCCGGCACGCTTGAACGCAACGGGCCAGCGACGTTATTGGGGTTGGGCTGACAATTCGTTGATGAACATGAATGCCGAGTGACCGAAAGCGGTGATTGCCACGGCTGTGCCGCGTTATCGCAAAAGAAACCCCGAGGGCGGCGCTGTCGGGAAGGGTGGCGACATAAGCGATTCCCGTGGCGGCCTCCCCCACCTCGGAGGCTGATTGACAGACGCGTTAGTGACAGTCCCGAGCCAGACCGTCCCGGGGCTTAAGATGAAAATGTGGAAGTAAGCCGTGGCGAGGCTTGTGGTACGCGGCGAGCCGCACAGGCTACCAATCTCACCCAAAGGTACCGGTGGTCGAATGATCGCGGGTAACGGCGTCCAGTCATCATCCTTCTCAAGAACGATCAAGCCCTATACGGCTGTTCTTGAAGCTCGCGACCTCTGCAAGTCGTTTGGCCGCGGGGTCACGGTGACGCCGGTCCTCAAAAACATCGATTTGCGAATACTCCCGGGCGAGTTCGTGGCATTAATGGGACCTTCGGGTTCAGGGAAGTCGACGTTGTTGAGCATTCTCGGGTTGCTGGAGCCTCCAACGAGCGGCGATGTTCTGGTAAACCAAAAGAGTGTGACCCAGCTGTCTCGTCGAGAATTGGCCCGTGTTCGCGGTCACACTATTGGGTACGTATTCCAGTCGTTTAATCTGCTCGCCGGATTATCTGTTGCCGAGAATGTGATGCTTCCCAGTTTGCTGGCCGGTGAGTCTGGCCGCGCTCAGTACGACCGCGCAATTGCATTGTTGGATCAGTTCGGCCTCGCCGCAATGGCCAAGCGTGTGCCTGCGGAGCTGTCGGGTGGTGAGCAGCAGCGGGTGGCGATCGCGCGAGCGCTGTTCATGACACCGGCTGTGATACTCGCCGACGAGCCCACAGGCAATCTGGATACCAAGAACGGTCGTAAGGTCATCGATGCCCTCGGCAGCCTCAATTCGTCAGGTCAAACGATCGTCCTGGTAACCCATGATCGGTCGATTGCCGACGAGGCTCCCCGGCTCATTACCCTTCTGGACGGT
>JAVRPG010000062.1:0-3200 GCA_032162325.1 Mycobacterium sp.
GACGTGGCCGCCGAAGTCGGTGGGGCAGCGTGGATTCCGTTCCTCGTTGCGTTCCTGATTGCCACCGTCACCGCGTTCAGCTACCTGGAGCTGGTGACCAAGTACCCGCAGGCGGCAGGTGCTGCACTGTACGTGCACAAGGCTTTTGGCGTGCAGTTCGTGACGTTTCTAGTGGCGTTCGTGGTGATCTGTTCCGGCATCACGTCGGCATCCACCGCTTCTCGATTCTTCGCAGCCAACTTCAACACCGCGTTCGGCCTCGACTGGGGCAAGGTCGGAATCGTCATCGTCGCACTGCTGTTCATGGCGATGTTGGCCATGGTGAACCTGCGGGGCGTCGGCGAAAGCGTCAAGCTCAACGTCGGACTCACCATCGTCGAGATCACGGGTCTGCTGCTGGTCATCATGGTCGGCCTGTGGGCTTTCACTGGTGGCGGTGCAGACGTCGACTTCTCCCGAGTAGTTGCGTTCGACACCGCCACAGACAAGAACGCCTTCATGGCGGTCACGGCGGCGACGTCGTTGGCGTTCTTCGCGATGGTCGGCTTCGAGGATTCGGTGAACATGGCCGAGGAGACCAAGGATCCGGTGAAGGTGTTCCCGAAGGCGCTGCTGACGGGCCTGTCGATCGCAGGCATCGTGTACGTCATCGTGGCCATCGTCGCGGTGGCGCTCGTGCCGGTCGGCACGCTGGAGGCCAGCGACACTCCACTGGTCGAGGTGGTCAAGGCCGGGGCGCCGAACCTGCCGATCGACGATATCCTGCCGTTCATCTCGATGTTCGCGGTGTCCAACACGGCGCTGATCAACATGCTGATGGCCAGCCGGTTGATCTACGGCATGGCCCGCCAGCATGTACTGCCGCCGGTGCTCGGTTCGGTGCACCCGACCCGCCGTACACCGTGGGTGGCGATCGTGTTCACCACCGCGATCGCGTTCGGCCTGATCTTCTATGTCACCGCCTTCGCCAACAGCAGCGCGATCTCGTTGCTGGGCGGCACCACATCGCTGTTGCTGCTGGCGGTGTTCGCAGTGGTCAATGTCGCGGTCCTGGTGTTGCGGCGCGACGTCCAGGAAGGCGGTGGGCATTTCAAGACCCCGACCGCACTGCCGGTGATCGGCTGTCTGGCGTCGCTGTATCTGGTGACGCCCCTGTCGGGCCGCCCGGCGCAACAGTATGTGTTGGCGATGATTCTCGTCGGCATCGGCATTCTGTTGTTCCTCCTCACCATGGCGATCAACCGTCAGCTCGGGATCCGCGACGCGGGCATCACCGATCCGACGCATCTGGGCTCGGCGCCGGACTAGCCGCCCAGCTGCCTACGGATCGCGGTCAGCTCGCGTTGTGCCTTCTCGATTAGTGCCTGAACCTGTTCGAGCCGAGGAAGGACGTCGTCGGAGTCGGGTTGTTGTGCCGGATGTCGGCGCGGTGCCGCTGCCTGATCGGCTGGAAGTGTCGGTGTCACGATGTAGCCGGTCTCGAAGTCGCCGTAGACGGTCACGTCGTCCGGCCGGTGGTACCGATAGAGCGCGACGTACGCACAGATCACGGCGTCGACGGGATCTTCGTTGCTGTCGAGTTGTACCGGTCGAGTCGCGGCGGCAACCCTTTTCCGCAGCTCCACCCAGGTGACATTGTGATTCACCCGGAGCCGCGGGGTTGCCCGGTCGAGTCCCTCGATCAACGTCATCAACTTGAGCAACTCGCGCTGGCGATCCTCGAAAGCGCCGCGCTTGTACTTGAGCGTCTTCTTGAGTTCGAACAACGCGACGGTCGCGGGGTGCGGGTACACCTCGATGGCCCGCCGGCCGGCGGTCGATGCGGGGTCCATGTCGAGGCCGAGCGTGCCCGCCAGCACGCTCCCCCGCGGCGGATCGAACAACGGATTGTCGGTGAACGCGGGACGAGCCCCGGCGTCGAATCTCTGGAAATCGCGGTTGAGGGCGCTCTCGCATGGCCGGTAGCCGGTGGGGTTCTTCACGATCAGCGGCGCATCGATGGCGACCAGGCATTCGTCGCTGACGTAGGGAGCGATCGCGGCCTCGATGCTCTCGTCGTCCTGCTCAATTCCGACGTGCAACAGCCGGCCGTCGGAATCGACAACCGCGATGCCGGTGTGGTTTTTCTCGCCCCAAGCAAGATCGAGCCCAACGAAGTACATACGCCTAGCCTGCCCCACCCGCGCCGTAAGCTGTGTGTCTGTGACGATCCCTAATGTGCTGGCCAGCCGGTATGCCAGCGACGAGATGGTGGCGATCTGGTCACCGGAGGCCAAGGTCGTCGCCGAACGCCGGCTGTGGCTGGCGGTGCTGCGGGCGCAGATAGAGTTGGGTACAGAAGGCGCCGTCGTTCCCTCCTCTGTTCTTTCCGATTACGAGCGCGTGCTCGACGACGTCGATTTGTCCTCGATCGCGGCGCGGGAACGGGTGCTGCGCCACGACGTCAAGGCCCGCATCGAGGAGTTCAATGCGCTCGCGGGCCACGAGCATGTGCACAAGGGCATGACGAGCCGTGACCTCACCGAAAACGTTGAACAGCTGCAGATCCGCCGGTCGCTGGAACTCGTCTTCTCGCACGGGGTTGCGGTGGTGGCGCGGCTGGCCGAACGGGCGATCAGCTACCGCGACCTTGTGATGGCGGGCCGCAGCCACAATGTCGCGGCGCAGGCCACCACGTTGGGTAAGCGATTCGCGTCGGCGGCCGAGGAGATGCTCGTTGCCCTGACGCGGCTGCGCGTCTTGATCGACCGGTACCCGCTGCGCGGTATCAAGGGCCCGATGGGCACCGCACAGGACATACTCGACCTGTTCGACGGCGACACCTCGAAGTTGACCGAGTTGGAGCGACGGGTCGCCGAATTCCTCGGTTTCACCGAGATTTTCACCAGCGTCGGACAGGTCTATCCGCGGTCGCTGGACCACGACGTCGTCTCCGCGCTGGTGCAGGTCGGGGCGGGCCCGTCGTCGCTGGCGCACACCATCAGGCTGATGGCGGGCCACGAACTGGTGACCGAGGGCTTCGCGCCCGGGCAGGTCGGCTCGTCGGCGATGCCGCACAAGATGAACACCCGGTCGTGCGAGAGGGTGAACGGGCTGCAGGTCGTGCTGCGGGGCTATGCGTCGATGGCGGCCGAACTCGCAGGCGCGCAATGGAACGAGGGCGACGTGTTCTGCTCGGTGGTGCGCCGGGTGGCGCTGCC
>JAVRPG010000063.1:0-3640 GCA_032162325.1 Mycobacterium sp.
TGTCACTAAGTGACACGGATCGGACAAGGTGGTTCCCATCGTCGACAACGCCGAGGCGCGGCTCGCGGTTTCCAGGCACGCCTGTGCTCTGTTCTGGGCACACGGAGTCCCCGGAACGAGTGGTGACGACATTGCCTCTGCCGCAGGGCTTTCCACACGCACGATCTGGCGCTACTTCCGAACGAAGGAGAGCTGCGTGGAGCCGGTACTCGCGAAATCGCTGGACCGATTCCTCGCAGTGGTGGACCGGTGGCCACCAGAGCTGTCGCTCGCGGACCACCTGGCTGCAGACATCGTTGCGCACCCTCTGACACTGCAGGACATCGACGACGAGATCAGTGCGATGCGGATCGCCACCATGACGACGTCGGAGCCTGCCTTGCGGACTGCTTACCTGATGGTCCACGACGAGATGGAACGGGGACTCATCCCCGTGGTCGCCAAGCGGTTGGGTCTTTCTGAAGGCGACCTGACCGTTCGACTCTGCGCGGCCGCCGTCACCGGGGCGTTCCGCGTCATCGATGAGGACGTCAGCAGGGCCGTCGTCGTCGGCCAGAACGAGGTCACCCAGAGCGAGGCGTTGTCGCTGATCGACCGCGCCATCCGGGAGGCCACCAACGGTCGCCTCGGGGGGCCCGTGGCGTCGTAATCATCTCTCCCACAACCACATAACGAAACACAAACATCACCACCCGGAGCACCACGGCGCCGGGCGACGGGTAGCTCCACGCCCTCTGCCTGCCGCCACCAACACCGAAAGGACTGAAATGGCTCTGCCCGACATCATCTCCGTCGAGGACCTCTTCCGTTCGCCCGTCCGCGCGGGCGCATCGATCTCACCGGACGGCACCAAGATCGCCTATCTGGCGCCGTGGAAGGACCGGCTCAACGTGTGGGTGCAGAGCGTCGACACGGACGACGATGCGCGGTGTGTGACCGCCGACGACAACCGCAGCGTGCTCAGCTATCAGTGGACTGACGATCCGCGTTGGCTGCTGTACACCCAGGACGACAACGGTGATGAGAACTGGCACGTGTACCGGGTCGACTTGGAGAGCCCGCACGCGCCCGCCGCCGACCTCACGCCGTTCCCCGGGGCGAAGGCGTACTTCGAGCTGCCCGCCGGACGTCCCGGCAAGGCGATCGTCGGCCTCAACAAGCGGGAGGTGGCGCTGTTCGACGCGTACGAACTCGATATCGCCACCGGTGATCTGACGCTGCTCGCCGAGAACCCCGGAAACGGTGCCGGCTGGTTCTCCAGCCGCAACGGGGATCTGTTCGCCTTGGGGCTGACCGCCGAGGGCGATGTCGAGTTGTCGAGCTGGGACGCGACTACCGGCACGTTACGTTCTATCGCGGTGTATGAAGGCGCCGAATACACGCTGGGCGTGTTCCCGATCGTGGTCACCCCGGACGGGAAGGGCCTGTGGATCGGCTCCAACCGGCACGCTGACCGCACGACGTTGGTGCGGTTGGATGTGGCCACCGGTGAGGAGACGGAGGTCGACAGTCACCCGACATTCAGCGTGGACCCACGGGCACATGTCTGGCCGATGTTCCCCTCACCGCTCATCCTCAGCCAGCGGACCGGCGAACTGCTCGGGGTGCGCTATCTCGGTGAGCGACAGGTGATTCACGCAGTCGAACCGCATTTCGCCGCGGTGCTCGCAAACCTGGAGAAACTGTCGGACGGTGACCTCACCGCGATCTCCTCGGATGAGAGCGAGCAGCGCTGGGTCGTCAGCTTCAACCATGACCGGGAGCCCGGACTGACCTACTTCTACGACCATGCCACCGGCGAGGCCAGGTTGCTGTTCCGACCGTATCCGCATTTGGATCCTGAGGCGCTGGCACCGATGACACCGGTCACGATCACCTCCCGCGACGGCCTCGATCTGCATTCGTATCTCACGCTGCCGGTGGGGATCGAACCGAAATGGCTGCCGCTGGTCCTGCTCGTGCACGGTGGGCCGTGGGCACGCGACAGCTGGGGCTTCAATCCCGAAGCTCAGCTTCTCGCCAACCGCGGTTATGCAGTGGTGCAGGTCAACTTCCGCGGATCCACCGGCTTCGGCAAGGCATTCGTCAAGGCCGCGATAGGAGAGTTCGCCGGCAAGATGCACGACGACCTGATCGACGCCGTGGAGTGGGCGATCAAGGAGGGCTACGCGGACCGCGACCGCGTCGCCATCTTCGGCGGCTCCTACGGTGGCTACGCCGCGCTGGTCGGCGTCACCTTCACCCCGGATGTCTTCGCCGCGGCCATCGATTATGTCGGCATCTCGAGCCTGGTGAACTTCATGCGGACTCTTCCGCCAGCCGCCAGACCCCACCTGGCCAACAACTGGCACCTGTTCGTCGGTAACCCTGACGTCCCGGAACAGGAGGCCGACATGCTGGCCCGCTCACCCATCACCCCGCACGCCGCTGCTAGTGGTGCAGGGAGCCAACGACGTTCGCGTCGTGCAGGCCGAGTCCGACACCTCGTCGGTGCGCTACGCGCCCGCGGGGTCACCGTCGAGTACATCGTCAAGGACGACGAGGGGCACGGGTTCGTCAACGACGAGAACGTGATCGAGATGTACCACGCGGTCGAGCGCTTTTTTGCCGAGCACTTGGGCGGTCGGCGCTCGTGAGAGAATCCCGAACGCCGGATTCAGTCAAAGATCTTGCCGCGGTTGAGAATCCCAGCGGGATCGAGCGCACGTTTGATGGCGCGGTGCATCTCCAGTACTGACGGTGAGAGCTCGCGCTCCAGTCCCCCACGTTTCAGCAGGCCGACACCGTGCTCGCCGGTGATGGTTCCCCCGAAGGATAATGCGGCATCGAGTATTGCCTCGAACACGGTTTGGATACGGCGTTGGTAGGCCTCGTCCGCGTCTTGCGGGCAGACCATCAGCGGGTGGAGGTTGCCGTCGCCTGCGTGTGCGATGTTGGCGATGTGCACGCCGTGTTCGTTTGCAAGCGCCTCGATGCGGGCGAGCATGGCTGGCACGTGGTGGCGCGGAACGCAGACGTCCTCGGTGACGACCGGACCCAGCCGCTCGAGCGCCGGGTACGCCAGCCGCCGGGCGGCGAAGAGCGCATCGGCCTCGTCCGGGTCGGTTGAGCGCTCGGCCCATGACGCACCGTTGTTGCGGAAGCACTCGGCAATGCGGTCGGCCAGCGCACCGCCGGTTGGCTCGGCGTCGTCGACGCGGGCCAGCAAAAGTACCTCACCGCCGGCGGTCAAACCCATGCGTTTCCACGCGTCGACCGCTTCGAGGCAGTACCGATCCATGAGCTCGAGAGCAGCCGGGATGATGCCCGCCGTGCCGACTGCCCGCACAGCTGAGCCGGCCGCGACCAACGAAGGGAAGAACCCGGCGACCGTGATGGGCGCATTGGGCAGGCTGCGGAGCCTGACCGTGATCTCCGTGACGATGCCGAGGGTTCCCTCGGATCCGACGAGAAGACCGACGAGGTCATAGCCTGCGACGCCTTTGGCGGTCCGGTGACCGATCCGGACAACCTCGGCGGAACCGGTCACCACCTCGAGCTCGAGCACGTATTCACGAGTCACGCCGTACTTCACGCAACAGACGCCGCCCGCGTTCGTCGCCACGTTGCCCCCGATGGTGGACCACGGCGAACTGGCAGG
>JAVRPG010000064.1:0-2847 GCA_032162325.1 Mycobacterium sp.
AGGACAGAAACTGTCCTATATGGGTGGGAGGGTGGGTTCATGAGCGACTGGACCACCCAATTGGCCGACCAACTCGACTACCACTGGACGAACCAGCTGCGTCCCCGGCTGGACGACCTGACCGACGACGAGTACTTCTGGCAGCCGGTGCCGGACTGCTGGACGGTTCATCCCGACGGCGCGATCGACTTCACCCACCCGGAGCCGCAGCCGGTCCCGTTCACGACCATCGCGTGGCGCATGGCCCACGTCATCGTCGGCGTGCTGGCCATGCGCAACCACTTCCACTTCGGCGGGCCGCCCGCCGACTACCAGTCCTGGAACTACGCCACCGACGCCACGACGGCGCTGCAGCAGCTCGACGACGCATACGCGAACTGGAACACCGGGGTACGCGGCCTCGACGCGGAGGCTCTGGCGCGCCCCATCGGACCCAACGAAGGCCCGTGGGCAGAGCATGCGATGTCGGAACTTATCCTGCATATCAACAGGGAGGTCATTCACCACGGCGCCGAAATCGCTTGCATCCGAGATCTTTACGCACACACCGCAACCAGCAAGAAGGAGAAGTAATCATGCCGGGACAAGCCCCAATCGTCGGCGACGAGCGTGACGCCCTGCGGGTCTTCCTCGAGTACCACCAAAGCTCATATCTCGCCCTGGCCTTCGGGCTTTCCGACGACCAGGCCCGCTCCAAGCCAACGGTGAGCGCGCTGTCGATCGGCGGGCTCATCAAGCACGCCACCGGCGTACAGCGATCGTGGATGGAACGCGTCGAGGCGGCGCCGGATTTTCCGCCGCAGGACACCCGGCCCTTCGAGGAGATCGTCGCCACCTATCAAGACGAGTACGTCATGGGCGAAGACGAAACGCTGTCGGATCTCCTGGACAAGTTCAAGGCGCAAAATGCGGAAACGCTGCGGATCTTGGACTCGGCCGACCTGGATACGGCGGTACCGGTGCCGCAGGATGTGCCGTGGTTTCCCAAGGACATCGATCTCTGGACCGTGCGCTGGGTGATCCACCACCTGATCAACGAACTGGCCCGGCATGCCGGCCAGGCCGACATCATTCGCGAATCCATCGACGGCGCAACACTGTACGAACTGGTCGCCGGCGTCGAAGGCTGGGAAGAGACCTACTGGATCAAGCCCTGGAAGCCTGCGGCCGTTAGCTGACGCCGCCGACTGCTCGGCGAAGAGGTAGACAGAGGGGGTGCAAACCCGAAGCGGGACGGCGGTCTGCGGGGACGTCGAGCTCTTCTACGAAGACCTCGGCGATCCCGCCCACCCGCCGATCCTGCTGATCATGGGCGTCGGCGCACAGCTGCCGATGTGGCCCGACGGTTTCTGCGCTCAACTGCTCACGCAGGGCTATCGGGTGATCCGGTTCGACCACCGCGACACCGGGCTGTCGACGAAGATGCACGGCAGACGCGCGAAAGGTTCGGTCTATCCGCGGGTGCTGCGCTACTTGGTGGGCCGGACCAGCGCGGTGCCCTACACACTCGTCGACCTCGCCGACGACGTGCGGGGACTCCTCGGCCATCTCGGGATCGAACGCGCACACGTTGTCGGTGCGTCGATGGGCGGGATGATCGCCCAGGTGCTGGCGGGCCGCCACCCCGGCCGCGTCCGGTCGCTGGGCCTGATCATGACAAGCTCCGGCAGGCCATTCTCCTCGGTACCGCGGTGGAAGGTGATCAGGCTGGCGTTCGGCGCACCCGCGAAAGACGCGCCGACCGAAGAGAAGCTGGCGTACGAGGTCCGCAACATCTCGATCATCAACGGCCCGAATTTCCTTCCGCCCGTTGACCAATTGCGCCGCCGGGTCGACGAACTGACCGCCCGCAGCCACTACCCACAAGGCATGCTGCGCCAGTTCGACGCGATCCTTGGCACTGGCAGCCTGCAGCGCTACACACGCCGCATCACCGCACCGACGGTCGTCATCCACGGCTCGGAGGATCCGATGGTGCGGCCCCGCAACGGTCGCAACGTAGCGCGCGTCATCAACGGCGCACGCTACGTCGTCGTCGATGGCATGGGCCACGACCTGCCCGAGCCGGTGTGGCGTCCGGTCGTCGAGGCGCTTACGGAGAACTTCGCCGCCGCCGATTGACCGCGAAACTGCGTTCCGGCAGCGAAAGTGCGAGGCTGCTGGAATACAGTTTCGGCGCGAAGAGGTGCAATGTGACCCAAGTTGCACGGATTCGGAGCATCAACCGACCTTTGAGACACTGCAAGTATGAGTACGACTAAACACCGCGAGGTAGCCAAGCTGGACCGGGTGCCGTTACCGGTCGAGGCCGCCCGCATCGGCGCGACGGGTTGGCAGATAACCCGCACCGGCGCACGGGTCGTCACCACGCTCGCCGGTAAGGGCTCGCTACAGCAGAAGATCATCAAGCAGATCCCCAAGACCTTCTCCGATCTGGGCCCCACCTACGTCAAGTTCGGCCAGATCATCGCGTCCAGCCCGGGCGCGTTCGGTGAATCGATGAGCCGCGAGTTCCGCAGCCTGCTCGACGCGGTCCCACCGGCCGACGAAGCCGACGTGCACGAGCTGGTCCGCGACGAACTCGGCGACGAGCCGTCAAACCTCTTCGCCACGTTCGACGCGAAACCGTTCGCGTCCGCGTCGATCGCCCAGGTGCACTACGCGACCCTGCGCAGCGGCGAGGAGGTGGTCGTCAAGATCCAGCGGCCGGGTATCCGCCGCCGCGTCGCCGCCGACCTGCAGATCCTCAAGCGAGGCGCACAGATCGTCGAGCTGGCCAAGCTGGGCCGGCGCCTGTCCGCCCAAGATGTCGTCGCCGACTTCGCCGACAACCTTGCCGAGGAGCTC
>JAVRPG010000065.1:0-5598 GCA_032162325.1 Mycobacterium sp.
CCGATCCGGTCGCTGGTGATGTGCCCGGCACCTGCGAGAAAAGTGATGAGGGCGCCGATCACAGCGAGATTGCCTGCCCGCAGACTCCAGGAACGCAGCGCGTACGACAAGAACATCTGCAAGACCAGGAACGCTACAGCGGCCCACACCGCGGTCCGGCTGAGTTCGACGGTGACAACGATCGCCACGGCCGAGACCAATGAAGCCCAGCCGAACGTGTGAGCGCGGTCGCTGCGGTGGGCATCGGTAACCACCAGCGCTCCGAAGAAGCATGCTCCAGCGCCGAACAGCGTTATCGACAACGGTTCGGCGACACCGAACACCGAGGTCACCACAGCCAGCGTGAGCCCTGAAAGCACTGTCGCGCAAGCGGTTCTAGCACCATGACGGGTTCGAGCGAAGCCAGGGTCGACCACTTCCAATCGGGAAGCAACGCGGGCCATCATGGAGAAAGGCCGTGAATGCCCTTGTACAGCACCAAAACTCCGATGATTACCAGGATGGCCGCCACCAGCGCGGCGTTGTGTCGCTCCATCCAGTCTTTGAGCCGGGTCAGCGGCCCGTCGAGCCGCTCACCGGCCACCGCGTAGGCCAGTACCGGGATCGCGACTGAAGACGCGGCGACAAGGACATAGAACACCACGGAAATCCAGGCGCCCGCGGTGCCGAGGCCCGCGGACCCGATCGCCAAACCAGCTGCCGCGCAAATGAAGAGAACCTTGGGATTCGCTACCACCAACGCCGCAGCGATGACGGCCGCCCGACCCGGGGTGGCACCGGTGATCTTCTTCATCCAGCCTGGTGAATGGGCCGATCGCTTGCGCGTCAGCCAGCGGAACACACCGAACACGATAAGCGCGATACCGATGACGATGCGCAGCCAGGAGGCCCACGTCGGCGCCTTGTTCAGGCCGCCCAGCAGGCTGGACACCTCGACGAAGATCGCCGTCAACGCGGCCAGCCCGAAGATCCAGCCGGCCAGGAAGGCCACGCTGGTCGGCTTCGGACGCGGTGTGTGCAGCACCAGCACCGCGGGGATGATCGAGAGCGGGGAGACGGCAACCACAAGCGCAAGGGGGATGAGTTCGGTCAATTCCGAGCCCCAGCCGGCCGTCATGTGCGGTACCTAATCGACACGGGCCGTTAGTCGTTCGGTGTAATGACGGCGCGACCTTGGATCTTCCCATCGTGAAGCAGGTGGTAGCCGTGCGCCGCATCGTCGAGGGTGAAGTGTTCCACGAGCATCTTGATTTTGCCGTTCTGGGCGAGGCTGATCACCTCGATCAGCTCCGGGATGGTGCCCCAGAACGGCGACGCGACGGCGCATTCCTTCGCCGGGCTGTTGAAGTTCACCGGCAGGGCGGCGTTACCGAGCCCGACGATGGTGAGGTGCCCGAGCACCCGTGACACCTGAGCGGCCATCGCGAGTGTCGGATTGACCCCAACCAGATCGAGAACGAGTTCGGCGCCCTGAGCCTTCGTGATGTCCTTGATGCGCTTGACCGCATCATCGCCGGAGATGAGTACCTCGTCGGCGCCCATCGTCTTGGCGATCTCCAGCTTGTCAGCCGAAGTATCCACCGCGACAACGGTTGTCGCCGAGGCCAGCGCCTTGAGCACCTGTATGGCCATTTGACCCAGACCGCCTGCGCCGATGACCACCGCTGTAGAGCCGGGCCCCAACAGATGCAGTGAACGCTTCACCGCGTGGTAGCTGGTGAGCCCGGCGTCGGTGAGCGGCGCTGCCTCACGGGGGTCCAAGTCGCCCAATGGAATCAGGTAGCGCGTCGCCGGGACGAGCAGATAGTCGGCCATGCCGCCGTCGGTACCGCCGAGGCCACCCGGACTGGGTTTCCCAGGGGTTTGGCAGTAGTTCTCCATCCCCTGACGGCAATTCATGCACAGCCCACAACCCCACGGGCCGTACACAATGACGGGGTCACCGGGTGCGAAACCCGTTGCGCCGGGCCCCATGGTCTCGACCCAGCCGGCGGTCTCGTGACCGAGGGTGAACGGCAGTGTGAATGCCTTTGTCCCAGAGGGAGCTTCCAAGAGGTGGAGATCCGAATGGCAGGCGCCTGCGCCGCCGACCTTGACCAGCACCTCCCCCGGCCCCGGTTCTGGCACCGGCACATCCCGGAGTTGTCCCGGCTGTTGCCACTCGACGAACTGGAAGGCTTTGATTTCGGTACCTCAGTCCTTGATCCGGTCGAATTCGACCTCGAGGTGTAGCGGGCCGCGGAAGATCTGGTTCTGCCGGTACGGCGGCGGGTCGACGACCAGGCGTGGGTTCTCGACGCGGCGCAGGAAGTTCTCCACTGCGATGTTGACCTCTAAGCGTGCCAGTGGGCCACCGACGCAGCTGTGCACGCCACGGCCCCAGCCGACGTGCTCGTTGTCCGGGCGCTGGATGTCGAACTTCTCCGGGTCGGGGAAGCGCCTGGGGTCGCGGTTGGCCGCGCCGTACAGCAGATGCACCGCCGAACCCGCGGGGATGACGGTCCCGCCGACCTCGATGTCGGCGGTCGCGCTGCGGCTCGGGAAGAACTGCACGGCGGACTGGATCCGCAGCACCTCTTCAATGGCCTTGGGAATCAGCTCCGGTCGGTCGCGCAGCAGGTCGATCGACTCAGGGTTGCGCAGCAGCATCAGCACGCAATGGGCGATCGTGTTGACCGTCGAGTCATGGCCAGCGATCAGCAGCAGCTGCGCGTTCGCTGCAGCCTCTGTGGGCGTCATGGGTCCGTCTGGGCCGTCCGTATCGTTCACCAACTTCGACAACACGTTGTCGCCCGGTTCCTTCAGGAACCCCTGGATCAGGTTGGCCATGTACTCCTTGAGCTTGGCCATGCTCTCGCGGCCCTTTTGCAGGCGTGCCTTTCCCTCTTCGGTGGCGGCGTCTGGTCCCATGTCCGCTCCGGCCATGAAGTCGAAGATCCAGCCGTGAAAGGTGGGTTCGTCCTTCACCGGCACACCCAGGATCTGGCAGATCACCGCCACTGGAACGGGATATGCGTAGTCGTCGACGACGTCGAAGGTGTTGCCGCCCTTGGCTTTGATCCCGTCCAACAGGTCGCTGCACAGCTGCTGGATGTCGGTCTCCATCTTCGGGATGACGTCCGGGGAATGCGGCGGTGCGAAGTGCCGCATCACCTGGCGACGCGCCCTGTCGTGGGTGGGCGGGTCGGACACGATCAGGCTCGGCTCCCGGCCGTACGCCTGCATGTGTTCGGCCCCGACGTCGGGCTGCGCGTGAGTCGCCGGCTGGGCCGAGATGGGGCTCTTCGAGATGTCCGAGCTGACATGGGGGTCGTGCGCGAGCTGTAGTAGTTCGCGGTAGCCGGTGACGACGTAGACCTTGTCGGCGACCTGCACGACGGGTGTCTTCCGAAGCTCGTCAAAGAACCGGTAGGGGTCGTGGCGGTTCTCATACTTCATCGCCTCGGTCCAGGCGGTTTCTGCGGTTGTCATGGCGCTCCGTTCTAGCGGGCTTTGGGGCGGAACTCGGCGCCCCGCGAAGTCGGATCGTGGCCGGTGAGAACGACATCGGGAATCCCGGTCGGCTCGCGCGGGTCCGGGAAGCGGGCCGACATCGGCTCGGCGTTCGCCGGTACGTCATAGCCCGGTGGCGGGGGCGGGAAGGGCGCCGATTGTTCGATGAGTCTGCCGTAGTACTCCAGCCACCTGCCGTGGTTGAAGGTGATGGCTCCGACGATGCGGCCCTTCTTGCCGAAGGCGGCGGCGAAGCGGAGATCCTCGACCGAGCCCTGGGTGAAGACGATCTCATCACCAAAGGAGCACACGCCGACGCCCTTGATGTTGACGCCGAACTGGCCGGACCAGAACTGCGGCAGCGGCAGGTGCGGGCGACGTCCGGTCTCGAGGTTGACCATGTTGTGCGCCGCGGTCTGGGCGCCCAGCACCGCGGCATCCACGTGCTCGATCGCCATGAACTGGTACTCGTAGAGCACATGCGGTGCCCGAGCGATGTCGCCGGCGACGAAGATGTTGTCGGTCACCACGCCGTTGATGTCGAAGGCGCGGCAGCCGGCGTCGCAGGCCACGCCCCAGAACCCGGTGGCCAGTTCGGCGCCTTCGAGCCATTCGATATTGCGGACGGACCCCAGCGACGCCACCACCACGTCGACGTCGAGCAGGGTCCCGTCCGACAACTGAGCCTGCCGGACGTGCCCGTCGGCATCGCCTTTCAGCGCTTCCACCGCCACACCGGTACGCAGGTCGACTCCGGCGTCACGCTGCATCTTGGCGGCGATATCGCCGATCACCCCGCCGAGCGGCCCGACCAGCGGTGCGCTCGAGCGTTCCGCGACCGTCACGTCCAATCCGAGATCACGACAGACCGAGGCCATCTCGGAGCCGATGAAGCCCGCTCCGACGATCAGCACCCGCTTCGGCCTGGCTTTCAGCGCCGCCTGTAGCTCGGCCGCGTCATCGCAGGTGCGCAGCGTGAAAAGGCCCTTCAGCTTGGCCTCTTCGGGGTTGAACCACGCGCGGGAACGGACGCCGGTCGCGATCAGCAACCGGTCGTAGGGCACCTTGTCACCGTTGGCGAGCAACACCTCCCGGTTGTCGCGGTCCAATCCGGTGGCCGCCACACCTAGACGCCAGTCCGCGTCGACCTCCCGCAGGCGCGGCAGCTTGGTGTTGCCCGCAGGCACCCATCCCTTGAGCACCTGCTTGGACAGCGGCGGCCGGTCGTACGGCTCGTGGACCTCGTCACCAATGATGGTCAGCGAGCCAGTGAACCCCTCGTCGCGCAACGCCTCCGCGGCACGCAGCCCGGCCAGCGACGCACCGACGATCACGATCCGGCCCTCCGCCTTGAAGGTCCTAACGAGGTCGGAGACCAGCGGGTGTGTGCTCACTTCGTTGTCCTGTCCGAGGGCGGGTCCATCTCCGCGATGATCGCCTGCACCGGGCAGGACGCCACGGCCCGCGCAACCCGCTGCCGTTGCGAGTCGTCGGGATTCGGGTCGTAGGCCAGCGCCTCTTCGCCCTGCAATTGCAGAACTTCCGGTGCGAGCGGGACGCACTGCGCGTATCCCAGGCATCGGTTGAGATCAACAACGATTCGCATGTTTCGGCTCCTTCTCAACCGACGCTGAGGGCTGGTCAGCGAGGCTCCCGAAAATCCCCGGGAAGGGTGCCGACAGTACCGCAGGAGCCGCGCAGAATTGATGCGTTTGAAATAGTTGTTCAGTCCGTAAGAGGCAGCGCACTGCGACGTCATCTTGATCGCATCGGACGCCAGATCCCTGTTGTTTCATGTCTGTTCGCCGATGTTCTCTGAACGGCTTGCGGCGTCGGATACGGTTACCCGGGCAGCTATCGTGGCCTGACTCTCGCGTTACGTTTTCGCCCGTATTGAGGACCTTTGATGAGGATGTCGTCATTTCCGTAATGGGTAGCATTGGCGCGCGCCTGGAAGTGTTCGATCCGGGTTTCGTCCGGAGTCGTCGTGGTGTGCGAGCGGTGTGTGCCACCGTGCTGGCGTGGGCGACGATGGTGGCGGTGACGTCCGCGTTCGACGTGGCTGACCCTGTGCGGATCCCGCTGTTCGCCGCGGGCGCCGCCTTC
>JAVRPG010000066.1:0-4538 GCA_032162325.1 Mycobacterium sp.
GGGCAAGGTGTTGGGTGGCGGATCGAGCATCAACGTGATGGCGTGGGCCCGCGGGCACAAAAACGACTGGGACTTCTTTGCCTCCGAAGCCGGCGACAAGGCGTGGAGCTATGAGTCGGTGCTCGACATCTACCGGCGGATCGAGGACTGGCATGGCGCCCCCGACCCCGACTACCGCGGAACCGGCGGGCCGGTGTACGTCGAGCCCGCCCCCGACCCCAGTCCGATCGCACCCGCCGCGCTCGAAGGTGCCCGCTCGGTGGGGATTCCAACGTTCGAGAGTCAAAACGGTCGGATGATGGAGGGCGAGGGGGGCGCGTCGATCCTCGAAATGCGAGCCCGCGACAGGTATCGGCAATCGGTGTTCCGTTCCTACGTTTTCCCGTACATGGACCGGCCCAACCTGACCGTTCTCACCGGCGCGCTGGTGACCCGAGTGACGCTCGAGGGCAACCGGGCCGCCGGCGTGCAGTTCTCCCACGAGGGCCAAATCCACCGCGTGGGTGCGGGATCCGAAGTGGTGCTCTCGCTGGGCGCGATCCACACTCCCAAGGTGCTGATGCAATCGGGCATCGGCGAGCAGGTCGACTTGCAGCGACACGGCATCCCCGTCGTGCAGCACCTGCCGGGGGTCGGTCAGAACCTGCAGGACCACCCCGCCTTTGGCTGTGTATGGGAATATCAGCGGCCGCTGCCGCCGCGCAACGCCGGGTGTGAGGCGACCTATTTTTGGAAGAGCGACTCTAGTTTGGACACTCCAGACCTGCAGACCGCCCAGGGCGAAACTCCATGGTCGACGGCGGAGACCGCGGCCAGATTCGACCTGCCTGAGTTTGGCTGGTCCTTGTTCGGCGGTGTGGTGCGGCCGAAAAGCCGCGGCCATATCTGTCTGACCGGTCCCGATCCGACCGACCCGGTGCAGATCCAGCCAAACATGTTGTCGCACCCCGACGACCTGAAAGCCGCCGTCACGGCCGTGCAACTGTGCCGCGAGATCGGCAACTCCGCCGCGCTTCGACCCTTCACCAAGCGCGAAGCCATGCCGGGCAACCTCAAAGGCGCCGAACTCGAGGAATTCATCCGCGACGCTGCAGCGACCTACTGGCACCAATCCGGCACCGCCAAGATCGGCCAAGACGCCATGTCGGTCGTCGACGGCAGCCTGAAAGTCTATGGGATAGAACACCTTCGTATCGCCGACGGATCGATCATGCCCCACATCACCACCGGAAACACCATGGCCCCCTGCGTCATCATCGGCGAACGGGCAGCCGAGATCCTCAAAGCCCAGCACACACTCTGACATCGCCCAAGAAAGTGAAATGGAGGTACCTCATGAGCGGACGCGACACCCAGTTCGACGCCGGGCGCGTCGGATTGCGCCCGTCGGTCGGCGACGCGATTGGTGGTTTGGTTCGTCCGCTGGGGGCATTCGAGCGGATGTTTCACCTGAATGAGCAGAAGAGCACCAAGCATTTTTGTGTGGTGACCGAACTCGCTGACGACGTGGATCCGTTCGCGCTTGCTGGCGCCCTGCTCGCGGTCCAGCGTCGGCATCCGCTGCTGAACGTCTACGTCGGGGATCACCCGCAGACGCGACTCGGGTTCTACCGCCCGGCGATCGTGCCGCCGATCCCGGTCACCGTCGTCCACGCCGAGACCAGCAAAACCTGGCGTGATCTTGTCGCCGAGGAGTTGACCCGCCCCTTCGACCGCTCCTGCGCGCCGATGACCCCGGGTGGCGTTGCTGCGCCCCGCGCCCAGCGCTCCGGCCGCGATCGTGTTGACCGCCGACCACGCGATCGTGGACGGGCTTTCGGCCGCATACCTGCTGCGGGACTTGTTCTCCGCCCTCAACGGCCACGACCTGACGTCGCTGCCCGTCCCGCCGTCGCAGGAGGAACTGATCGGCGCCCTGCGTGACCGGCAACCGGCCGCTGCGCCGGCTGTAAACAACGCGCCGCCACCGGCGCAGCCGGACTGGCTGGCCACCCCGTCGACGATTAGGCCCTTCGACGGCGCCGTGCCCCATCTGAGCGCCGCCTCCTTCAATGAGGATCTGACCTGGCGGCTGGTCACACGCGCCCGCGCCGAGCGGACCACTGTGCACTCGGCGCTGGTCTCGGCCATGAGCCAGGTGATCATCGAGTCGGGCCGCAACGAGTTCGTTCGGGTGGTAACTCCGATCGACATCCGCACCCATCTCGGCGTCGGCGACGACATCTGCCTGTACATCAGCGCGGCCCGCACCGCGTTCATCCGCCAAGAGCTCACCGAGTTGTGGGACATGGCGCGCACGGTCGGCGATCAGCTCGCCGGTGCACGATCAGTACCCGCTGTTTTGGCTGCGTCGGCTGCCAGTGAAGAGTTCATCCCCGACGATGCGACCACCCAGGACGCGGAAGACTTCGTGGTTGGCGGGCTCAGCTTCGAAGCGTTCGCGTCCAACCTCGGTGTCCTGGACATGGGCACAGCACTGGTAGTGCGACCGGTGGCGATCTGGGGACCGGCGATACTCGCCCAGGTCAAAGGTGAGCTGAGCGCGGGCATCTGCACCTTCAACGGCCAGCTACGCATCCTGTGCGCAAGCCACGACCCGCTCGCGGACTACCTCGACCGCGTCCGCGACGTCCTCGACGCCGCCTGCTGAGGGCTAATGAGACTTGCAAACAATGGAACTCGAACTCAGGGGGGTGTCATGGAACTGAACGACCTGCGTGTGCTGGTGACCGGAGCAACCGCGGGTATAGGGAGGGAGGCCGCGAAGCTGTTCGCCCGTCGCGGTGCCACCGTCGTGGTGACCGGCCGCAACGCCGAACGAGGCGAGCAGACGGTTGCGGCGATCGTGGCCGAGGGTGGCCAGGCGGAGTTTCTCGCCGCCGACATGAACGATCCCCAGTCCCTGCGACGCCTCGCGGATCAGGTTGGTGAGATCGACGTGTTGGTGAACAACGCAGCCGTATTCTCGTTCGCACCCACGCTGGAGCAGGACATCGACTCGTTCGACATGATGTTCGACACCAACGTGCGGGGCCCGTTCTTCCTCACCGCGGCGCTGCTGCCAAATTTGATCGCCCGCGGGTCGGGTGCGATTGTCAACATCTCGACTGCGGCCGCCTCGGCCAGCTTGGCCGAGGCACCCGCGTACGGCGCGACCAAGGCGGCACTGGAATCCCTCACCCGCTCCTGGGCAGCGGCCTTCGGGGCCAACGGGATCCGTGTCAACACCGTCGCGGCGGGGCCCACGCGCACAGATGCGGCCATCGACACGCTCGGCGACGGCGTCGAGCAGATGGGCTCCCGGACCCCGCTGGGCCGGACCGCCGACCCGGGCGAGATCGCCGAGGCGATCGTGTTCCTCGCGTCACCGCGGGCGAGTTATCTCACCGGCGCGACGGTGGCCGTCGACGGCGGTTACACGGCGATCTGAGCCTCCACGATCAGCTCGACCCTCGCGATCTCCAGCCGCTCGCGGTGGGTTCTGCGGCGCGCTTGTCAACATGACGCAGGGAGCTATGGTTTTCCCGGTGGACCCTGTTGGCGCACAACGGACTGGATCTGCCATGGGACGAGTCGTCTATTTCGATCTCTCGTCGAAATCAGCGGTCTCGTACATGTGGTCCGAGGACTGCGATCGGCCGTGTTCTCCCGACATGTCGCCCATTCCTGATTGCGATTCGGCTCGGGTCTGCCGGGAAGATAAATGAGCCACAGCTGCGGGCCGGCGAGGCACCGCGCCAGGTCAGCGTTATGTGGCTTGTGATTTGCGTTTGGCGGAGGACACCCATCACGACGCGGTGATCGTCGGTGCTTGGCACGCGTGCGGATGCCGCCGTCGCATCACTATCTTCGCAGCTGCGTTCCGTCGGAGTGGCGCTGGCCGGAATCGGGGGATAGGTGCCAGCAGGAACGACACCGCCGCGCTGGCAAGCAATCCTCAAAGGGACGCACATGTCGCGCGAGCCATCAAGGAGACACCACAAAGATGCAGACGGCGAGGGGTAACGCCACCCCGGCGGCACAGCCAGATCCATGGTTCCGCACGCGTTCACCCGAGCAGGCGATTCATCTTTGCGAGACCGCCTACTACCCTCACCGGCTCCGGTTGCTCGGGCCATCGAAGAGCTTCGGCCTCTCCCAACGGGTAACAAGTGTGGGTCCGATGACCATAGGAGATGTCACCTATGAGACCGACGTTGCAATGCGTTTCGATGAGGCTCGTGCCAGCTACCACGTTTGTGTTCCCCTGGAAGGCTGGCTGGAAACGCGGCATCGCGGGCAGCAGGTGACCTCGACTCCCACCCTGGCCTCGGTGTACCGGCCCGATGCGGAGATGGTGGTCACCCGATGGCCCGCCGGCAGCCGCCATCTCGCGGTCAAGATCGACCAAGTCGCCGTCGACAGGGCACTGGAGACACTGGTCGGCCGCCGGGCAGACTTTCCGATCGCTTTCGACGCGGCACTGCCGCTCAAGACGAGCGCTGTCCAGGATTGGGTGCGGCTACTGCTGATGGTGAACCGTCAGCGCGAGCGCCCGG
>JAVRPG010000067.1:0-6709 GCA_032162325.1 Mycobacterium sp.
GGGATTGGTGGTGTTGGGCAGGTCCTCGTTCTCGGCGAACTCGTCGACGATCGAGTCGAGCAGGTGCTGGATGCGAAGACCGGGCTGCCCGGTTTCCAGCACCGCCTTGATCGCATTCTTCTTCGCCAGGTCGACCACGTTCTGGATCATCGCGCCGGAGTTGAAGTCCTTGAAGTACATGACTTCCTTGTCACCGTTGGCATAGGTGACCTCCAGGAACCGGTTGTCGTCGATCTCGGCGTACATCCGGTCCACGACCTTCACGATCATCGCCAACAGGCAGGCCGATCGGTCATCGCCGAACTCGGCGAGGTCATCGGCGTGCACGGGCAATTCCTCGACGAGGTACTTGGAGAAGATGTCCTGTGCCGCTTCGGCATCCGGCCGCTCGATCTTGATCTTGACGTCCAGTCGGCCTGGCCGCAGGATCGCCGGATCGATCATGTCCTCGCGGTTGGAGGCGCCGATCACGATCACATTCTCCAGACCCTCGACACCGTCGATCTCGGAAAGCAACTGCGGGACAACGGTGGTCTCCACGTCGGATGACACACCCGTGCCGCGGGTACGGAAGATCGAGTCCATCTCATCGAAGAACACGATCACCGGGGTGCCCTCCGACGCCTTCTCCCGTGCGCGCTGGAAGATCAGCCGGATGTGCCGCTCGGTCTCGCCGACGAACTTGTTCAGCAGCTCCGGGCCCTTGATGTTGAGAAAGTACGACTTCGCCTCCCGCGCGTCGTCGCCGCGGACCTCGGCCATCTTCTTGGCCAGCGAGTTGGCAACCGCCTTGGCGATCAGCGTCTTGCCGCAGCCGGGCGGCCCGTACAGCAGCACACCCTTGGGCGGCCGCAGCGAGTACTCCCGGTAAAGCTCCTTGTGCAGGAACGGCAGCTCGACGGCGTCGCGGATCTGCTCGATCTGGCGGCTCAGGCCGCCGATGTCGAGGTAACTGACGTCGGGAACCTCTTCGAGGACCAGATCCTCGACCTCGGCCTTGGGAATGCGCTCGAACGCGTACCCGGCCTTGGTGTCGACCAGCAGCGAGTCGCCGGGGCGCAGCTTGCGGGGGCGCAGATCGTCGTCGACTTCGTCGTCGTAGCCGTCGGGCAGGTGATCGCCGGCCACCAACGGCTCGGCCAGCCAGACGATGCGCTCCTCATCGGCGTGGCCGACCACGAGCGCACGGTGTCCGTCGGCCAGGATCTCGCGCAACGTGCTGATCTCGCCAACGGCCTCGAAGTTGCCTGCCTCGACGACCGTCAGTGCCTCGTTGAGGCGCACCGTCTGGCCCTGCTTGAGCGACTTGGTGTCGATGTTGGGCGAGCATGTCAGTCGCATCTTGCGGCCGGAGGTGAACACGTCGACGGTGTCGTCGTCTTGCACGGAAAGGAGCACGCCGTAGCCGCTGGGCGGCTGACCCAGCCGGTCGACCTCCTCTCGCAGCGCCAGCAACTGCTGACGGGCCTCCTTGAGGGTTTCCATTAACTTCGCGTTACGGGCGGCAAGCGAGTCGATCCGCGCCTCCAGTTGGTGCACATCGCGGGCGCTGCGCAGACCACTTTGCGGACCTACCGCGTTCTCCAGCTGCTCGCGAAGCATCGCGGCCTCACGACGCAGCTCTTCCAACTCGGCGGCATCATCGCTGGACATCCCTGATTCGTGGGGTGTCCCGTACGCTTCAGAACGCTCTGACTCATTCATGTTGCGCTCCTCCCCGCACCGGAAGTTGGTGCAGTAACAACTTCAACGCTACCGGCGATTCAGCCTTTGTGTGCGCTCTAGGAATTCGACACACCAGCAACACTGTTAACCTCTCTGGTGAGTTGAGCCGATCGAAAGGACAACCGTGACCCTGAAAACCCTCGTTACCGGCATGGCAGCAGCCGCTGTGGTGGCCGGTGCGGCGGCAGGTGTGACTTCCGTTGCATCTCCCGCTGTGTCGTCCGCCCCGGCCGTGCAACCGGTCGTGTGGGACATCCCGATGCCGCAGGCACCGGCGCCAGAATTGCAGTCCCCACTCCTGCAGACGCTGCAGGCGCTCGCCGGGGGCGGCTCGTTCATCGGTAAGGCGTCCTACATCCAGGGCGGTATCGGCCGGATCGAAAGCATCGCCGCCGACCGGGCCTACAACAAGGCGGCCGCGGAGGGCAAATTCCCGCTGACCTTCAACGTTGCCAACGTCGACCAGGACAATGGCGTGGCCAACGCTGACGTCACCGCAACGTCTGCTCTTGGGACAACCGCCACCCAGACCGTGCAGTTCGTGGCTGGCCCCAGCCCCAGCGGCTGGCAGATCTCCAAGGCGTCCGCCATGTCGTTGCTCCAGGCAGCCGGCTGATCGACTGAGTGCATCGCACGTATGCCGCAGTCCTGAGCGCCGTCACGATAGTGGCGGCGCTCGGGCTCAGCGGGTGTAGCGACGACACGAGTTCCGCTCCGAGCCCGACTCCTGTTCCCCTCACGAAGCCCCCGACTGTTTCGCCGTCGCCGACCGATACCGGGGCGCCATTGCCGTCACCGACCGCGCTGACGGACGTGATGGGCCGGCTCGCCGACCCCGCCATCCCCGGCACGGACAAGGTCGGCCTCGTTCAAAACGGCACACCCGCCGACGCAGCGGCACTGGACAGGTTCGCAAAGGCGCTGCAAGACAGCGGGTACGCGCCGTTGACCTTCGAGGCCGGCGATCTCCTTTGGGCGCAGGACCAAACGGGCAACGTCATCGCCAACATCACCATCAAGGCCTCCAACCCGCAGACCGCCGGTCACGACCTGAAGTTCCCGATGGAGTTCAGTCCGCAGGGGGACTCGTGGCAGCTGACCCGGCAGACCGCGAACTTGCTGCTCCAGTACGGCCAGCAGCCAACCGCCACGCCAACCCGCTGAGGACGCCGGCGTGTGGATCGGCTGGCTGGAGTTCGACCTGCTGCTCGGCGATGTGCGATCGCTGAAGCAGAAGCGCTCTGCCATCCGTCCGGTGATCGCCGAGTTACAGCGCAGGTTCGGGGTGTCGGCGGCCGAGACCGGAGCGCAGGACCTCCACCGTCGCGCCAACGTCGGGATGGCAGTGGTGTCAGCCGATCGAGGGCACGCCGTCGACGTGCTCGACGCCGCGGAGCGCTTGGTGGCGTCGCGGCCCGAGATGGAATTGCTCTCCGCCCGCCGCGGGCTGCGGCGCAGTACGGACGACTAGATCTGCCGCTTGCGCTCCGTCAGCCGAGCTGACGCTTGCGCCTGAGCGGCATGGGCGTCACCGCGCCGGGCGCCAATTTGCGCACACTGATCAGAAAGGCCGTGTGCCCGCGCATGGTGTGTTGTGGGCGCACCGCGAGGCCGACGACATGCCAACCGCGCTGCATGCTCTCCCAGGCGCGTGGCTCGGTCCAGCACTGCTGCTCGCGCAGCGCTTCCACGGTGCGCGAGAGCTGCGTGACGGTGGCGACGTAGATCATCAGCACCCCGCCGGCGACAAGGGCCTTGGCGACGGCGTCGACGACCTCCCACGGCGCCAGCATGTCGAGCACCACGCGGTCCACTTCCGGACCGGCGTAGTCGGCGACGTCGGCAGTGACCAGGTCCCAGTTGGCCGGACGCTCACCGAAGAACGTCGCGACATTGCGCGCGGCGTGCTCGGCATGGTCCTCGCGCACGTCGTAGGACGTCACCCGACCGTCGGGCCCGACGGCGCGCAGCAGCGAGCACGTGAGCGCCCCGGAACCGGCGCCTGCCTCCAGCACCCGAGCGCCCGGAAAGATGTCGCCCTCGTGCACGATCTGGGCCGCGTCCTTGGGGTAGACGACCTGTGCGCCACGAGGCATCGACATCACGTAGTCGACGAGCAGCGGACGCAGCACGAGGAACTGGTCGCCGCTGGTGGATTTGACGACGCTGCCCTCGGGCAGCCCGATGACGGCGTCGAGCGCGATGATGCCGCGATGGGTGTGGAACTCGCCGCCGGGCGTCAGCAGCATCGTGTAGTGCCTGCCCTTCGCGTCGGTGAGCTGCACGCGATCACCGATTTCGAACGGACCAGTCCTTGGCACAGCTGATCAGCCTGCCAGCAGACGCGCCGGGACGGGTGCCCGGGTTGTCGGACAATGGTCATACGCTGGCTTTCATGAACGACGAACCGGTCCCGGTGCGTCGGCCCGCGCTGTCTCCGTCACGGGCCAGCGACTTCAAGCAGTGCCCGCTGCTGTACCGGTTCCGCGCGATCGACCGGCTGCCCGAACCGCCGTCCACCGCGCAGGTGCGCGGGTCGGTCGTGCATGCCGCCCTCGAGCAGCTGTACGCGCTGCCCGCCGCCGAACGTGTGCCCGACACCGCGATGACGCTCGTCGGCCCGGCATGGGACCAGGTGGTGGCCGCCCAGCCGGAACTGGCGGCCGAGATCGAGCCGGCGGTGCGGGCCGAGCTGCTCGACGAGGCACGCGCGCTGTTGTCGGGTTATTACCGGCTCGAGGACCCGACGCGGTTCGACCCGCAGAGCTGCGAACAGCGGGTCGAGGTCGAACTCGAGGACGGCACCCTGCTGCGCGGCTTCGTCGACCGCATAGACGTTGCACCGACCGGCGAGCTGCGGGTGGTCGACTACAAGACCGGCAAGGCGCCGCCGGAGGCGCGGGCGCTGGCCGAGTTCAAGGCGATGTTCCAGATGAAGTTCTATGCGGTCGCATTGCTGCGGTCGCGCGGTGTGCTGCCCGCCCGGCTGCGGCTGCTCTACCTGACCGACGGTCAAGTGCTCGACTACACCCCCGATCTCGATGAGCTGTTGCGGTTCGAGAAGACCTTGATGGCGATCTGGCGGGCCATCCAATCAGCCGGCGCCACAGGCGATTTCAGGCCGCATCCGTCACGGCTATGCGACTGGTGCGCCCACCATGCCCACTGCCCGGTGTTCGGCGGCACTCCCCCGCCGTACCCCGGATGGCCGGTGGCTCCCGATGAGGGTGACGATGACACGGTGTTGCACACCTCGGAGCCTGCTGCGTGATCGACTGCCTCTATCGTCGGCTTGCTACCGACGGTGAGTTTCAGATTTTCGAGTCCACGGACGGCACCCGCAGTAACTGGACGCCCGAAATCCAGCACGGCTCACCGCCGCTCGCGCTGATGACCAAACTCATCGAGGAGCTGGCTGCCGGTTCCGGCTTGCGCGTCGGGCGGGTGACGCTGGACATCCTCGGCGCGATCCCCGTTACACAGGTCCGGGTGCGGGCCTGGGTGGAACGTCCTGGCGCCCGCATTTCGATGATGGCGGCCGAGATGCTGGCTCCACGTCCCGACGGCGGCGAGCGCGCGGTTGCGCGCGTTACGGCGTGGCTGCTCGCCACCAGCGATACCGCAGAGGCCGCGACCGACCGCTATCCCCCGCTCGTCGAGGGCGACGCGGCCGCGGAAGCGCACAGCTGGGAGGCCGCGAAGGGCTACCTGGAGACGGTGTCCTGGCGACGGCAGGCGGATGTCGAGGGCGAGTCGAACGTGGCGTGGCTCAGCCCGCTCGTGCCGCTGGTCGACGCGGAGGAGATGACGCAACTGCAGCGCCTGGCGATGGTGGCCGATTGCGCGAACGGTGTCGGCGCGGCGTTGGATCCCGAACAGTTCGTGTTCATGAACACCGACACCACCGTGCACCTACACCGGATGCCCACCGGTAACGACTTCGCGCTGCGGGCCCGTGGGTCGATTGGTCCGGACGGCATCGGCGTGACCACCGCGGAAATCTTTGACCGTCAGGGCTTTATCGGAACGGTGGCGCAGACACTGCTGGTGCAGCGGCGTCTATGACGCCCCGCGAGACTGCGGTGAGATCGCGTTCTCCGCCGAAATCACGATCTGTCAGCAGTTTCGGGGAGGTCAACTTGTATATGCGGAACAGACCGGCCGGCGTTGCCTGAACGGCAGCTGGCGGGACAAGGTGGCGGCGGGGTTCACGAACTCCGGCGCCAAGAGCGGCGACAAGTTGCCCTGGTCTCCCTTGCGATATTCGCGGCTCAACACCACATGCATTGGGTCAGCCTGGGTTTGGGCGCGGGCTGGAACAGTGCCACCGGCAGCGAGAACGACCTCAACCGGCTCGGCTTCTGGCTGGGCGCGGGTGCGCAGACCGACGTGGACGCCAACGCCGACCAGGTGCACCCCTCCGATGTGCAGACGTGCCGCCACCTCGGCTGGCGGGTCGCGCTGGTGACGCGTCAGCTCAACATCGGCCGATCGGCTAGTCCAGTGGCTTCATCTCCTGCAGCAGCGTCGGCACCAACTCGCTGACGGTCGGGTGGATGTGCATGGTGCGGGAGATCGCGGTGTAGGGCTTTTTGGCCGTCATGATGTCGAGGATGGCATGGATGACCTCGTCTCCCCCGACCCCGAGGATTGCCGCACCGAGGATCTCCTCGGTGTCGGCGTCGACAACCACCTGCATGAAGCCCTGCGTCTCCCCTTTTTCGACGGCGCGCCCCACCCGTGTCATGGGTCGCTTGCCTATCAACGCTTTTCGGCCTGATTTGCGCACCTGGTCTACCGTCATACCGGCACGGCCCAACGGCGGATCGATGTAGAGCGCATAGGTGGTGACGCGATCGCTGACCCGGCGAGGATCGTTGTCGAGCAGGTTGGCAGCGACTATCTCGAAGTCGTTGTACGACGTATGGGTGAAGGCGCCGCGTCCGTTGCAGTCACCCATGGCCCAGATGTGCTCGACGTTGGT
>JAVRPG010000068.1:0-2692 GCA_032162325.1 Mycobacterium sp.
GTGCACAGGGGTGAGCACAAAGACCGGAATTTGCCGGTCGGTCTTCGTCTGATAGTCGGCATAGTCCGGCCAGGCCGCCACGGCGCGTTCCCACCAGGCCGCCTTCTCGTCGTCGAATACCTCGCGCGCGTCGTAGTCGCGCGTGACCGACCCGTCCTGCAGCTCGACGCGAGGATGCTTGGCGATGTTGTAGTACCAGACCGGGTTCTTCGGTGCCCCGCCCAGCGACGCGACAACCGCGTACTCGCCGTCATGCTCGACACGCATCAGCGGAGTTTTGCGGAGCTTGCCGGTCTTGGCGCCGACGGTGGTCAGCAGAATGATCGGCTTGCCCTTCATATCTGCGGCGTCGGCTCCACCGGATTCGGCGTACTTGTCAGCTTGTTCGCGAGACCAGTCCCACGGGCTGGGCGCGTATTCACCTTCGAGTGGCATGAGACCACAATAGACACGCGTGCAAGGGGTGCCCACCTGCTCGGGTTGCGACTCAGCTGTCGCTCAGGGTCTGCCATGTAGAGTCTGCATTCGACTCCGCTCGCTACCTGTAGTCGCACAGATCCTCGCCTCGCGGGGTGAGCATCTATCCAACGATGGGACGTGACGCACGATGCCGCGCTACTCGCGCTCCCTCTGTCTGCGCGTCCTGGTAGCCCGCCAAGGTCCACACGCCGCCTTTCCCGAGGCCGGGTAACGGTCCCGTTGGCCATCACTGACGTATCCGAATACGCCCATCTCAGCGACGCGGACCTGACGGCGCTCGCGGCCGAGTTGGACAAGATCCGCTCTGATACCGAGGCTTCGCGCGGTGCCAGGGATCGGGCGTACATCATGCGCGCGATCGCTTTTCAGCGATGCTTTGATATAGCGGCGCGGCTGATCATCGCCCTGACCAAGGGCAAAATCGGTTGGGCCCTGGGAACCACTGCCCTGGCCGCGGCCAAATGCATCGAGAACATGGAACTCGGCCACAACATCACTCACGGCCAATGGGATTGGATGAACGATCCGGAAATCCACTCCAATACCTGGGAGTGGGACATGGTCGGTCTCACGTCGCAGTGGCGATATACCCACAATTACCAACACCACGTCTTCACCAACATCGTCGGCGTGGACGCCGACCTCGGCTTCGGAATCCTGCGAGTCACCCGGGATCAGAAGTGGCGGCCGCTCGCTTTGCTGCAACCGTTGTTCGCGGTGCTGCTCGGGATGGCCTTCGAGTGGGGCATCGCGCTGTACGGCGTGATTTCGGTGCAACAGGAAGAGACCACCGACGCCGGCAGAGCTGCCCAGAAATCGGCGATGCTGCGCAAGATGGCTCGCCAGGCCGGCAAGGATTACGTACTCTTTCCCGCCCTGAGCCGGCGGAGATGGCGGCGCACGCTGGGGGCGAACATCGTTGCGAACGGATTGCGTAGCGGCTGGGCCTACATCGTGATCGTCTGCGGTCACTTCGTGGACGGTGCGGAAAAGTTCACGCCGTCAGTGCTGGAGAATGAGACAAAGCGGGAATGGTATCTCCGGCAGATGCTGGGTACCGCGAATTTCGACGCCGGACCGACGCTCGGGTTCATGACCGGAAATCTGTGCTACCAGATCGAACACCACCTCTACCCAGATCTACCGCACAATCGGTACCCGGAGATCGCCGAGCGGGTGCGTGCTTTGTGCGCCACCTACGAACTGCCGTATACGACTGGTCCGATGCTGCGTCAGTACCTGCTCACCGTGCGGACAATCTGCAAGTTGGCGCTGCCGGATCGATGGCTTTCCGCTACCTGCGACGACGCACCGGAAACGGCCTCTGAGAAGAGGTTCCGGAACGTCAAGAACGGATCCGAAGCACCCAGCGACGGGGAGGACGTGCGGCGGCGCGGATTGGTGACAGCGCTACGCGACCACCGGAAGCCAGCGTCGGCCCAGGCGCGCCGCTACGCGGGTTGAGTTGTTGATGCGCGCGCGGGCTCGTGGATGTGCGGGCCTGGTTCGCTGACGTACAACTCCTCGATCTCCGCGGCGTACTTGGCCGCGATCGGCCGGCGTTTGAGTTTCATCGTCAGGGTGATCTCGTCGCCGCCCGGCTCCCACAGGGTGGGCAGTACGCGGAAACGTTTGATCTGCTCGACGCGGGACAAATTCTCGTTGCCCGCGGCCACCCCTGCCGAAATCTTCGCGAGCATCTCCGGGTGGGACGCCAACGCAGCCGGCGAGGCGTCGGCCAGTCCGAGGGCGGCCGCATGCGGGCCGACCGAATCGGCGTCGAACACCAGCAACGCGGTGTTGTACGGGCGGGCGTCGCCAATCGTGACCATCGCCCCGATCATCGGGCAGGCTGCCTTGATCGCGTTTTCGATGTTGGCCGGCGACATGTTCTTGCCGGCCGCGTTGATGATCAACTCCTTCTTGCGGTCGACGATCCGCAAGAAGCCGTCCGCGTCCCGGTCCAATATGTCGCCGGTATGCAACCAACCGTCGGCGTCGATCGCCTCAGCGGTCTTGGCCGGCTCTTTGCGGTAGCCCTTCATCACCAACGGCCCCCGCACCAGATATTCGCCATCTTCGGCGATTTTGGATTCCAGCCCGGGCAGCAGCTTGCCTACCGAACCCAGTCGCGCCTCGCGCGGATGGCTTACGCTCGCAACACAACTCAGCTCTGACATGCCCCAGACTTCGGCGATCGGGATGCCGATAC
>JAVRPG010000069.1:0-12561 GCA_032162325.1 Mycobacterium sp.
TCCGGGCTGCATGCGGCGACCTCGAGCACCGGGGATGTGCTGTCAGCGCGGATCCGTTCGACTGCGTCGGCGTTATCGTCGGCGGCAGCCCGCTACTCGCAGACCGAGAATTCGTCGGCCGATGCGCTCACAGCGAGCATGGACACAGACATGTCGTGATGACTCCGTCCGCGCCGGCCCCGCTCCCGACACTTACGCTGTCCCAGATTCAGGCCTGGGATACCGACCACCTAGAGACAGCGGCGACGCATTGGGCGGCGACGGCTGCCCGCTGGCGTGACGCTTTTGCAGCTGTCAGCTCCGGCATTGACAGGCCCGGAGGCACCGCGTGGGAAGGCGCATCGGCCGAGGCGGCGTCCGCACGCAGCGAACGCGATCGAGTTCAGGTCCTCGGACTCGCGGACAGACTTTCCGACGCATCCTCGATCGCACGCTCGGGAGCGGCCGAGCTCACCGCGGCCAAGACACGCGCGCTCGCGTCAGTCGACAACGCTCAACGGGCCGGTTTCGCTGTCTCCGACGATCTTTCGGTTCGCGACACACTTTCTGTTCCGTCGAAGCCGATGCGGTTGATGCGCGATCTGCAGGCGCAAGTCTTCGCAGCAGACATCCGCGCGCAGTCGACCATCCTCGCGGCGGCTGACCAATCCGTAGCGTCCAGGCTGAGCACCATCACGGCAGGCTTCACCGGCTTCGAGTTTCGCGAGTCGCCGTTCCCACAGGAGCCTCCCCCTCCGCAGATACCTTTCCCACCATATGAACCGAAGGTGTGGGGTGCCTGCGCCGCCCGCGGCGCCGATCCAAACAAAGTGGTCCGCACATTCAACCGGGCACCGATTAGCGCCGGATTTCGGTCCTTGCCGGCCGGAGATAGCGTGCTCTACTGCGGAAATGAAAAGTACGGACTGTTACACCTTGGGCACGATGCCGATTGGTCAGCGTTTACCTTTCCGTGGATGGGCAACTGGCGAAATCTCGCCGATTACGCCATCAGCGCTGCACTGGCCTACCCAGAATCGGCGACTTACCGGCAGTCGAATGACACCTTCGCCATAGAACGCGCCATCTACCCAGTAAATGCACAGGGCGAGATCACTGGCCCCTCGACATGGAAGGTGCACGTCGTCATCTCCGCAAGCGACGGCAAGATCATTACTGCCTATCCAATGAGCACGAAGTGAGGTTCGAACATGACAAATGACCTTCGGACTTACACCGGACGCCTGGCCCGTATCACGGAAATACTCGAGCCGTGTCTCCACGTGAGCGAGTACGTGCTGGCAACACCCGAAAACAATCCACTCGATCGGCCGAATGGACTAGCGTGCCGCTGGTTCGACCGCCGCACCGCGCAGCCGACGGTCAGCGTCTTCATCGACGAACTCGAAGATGTTGACCGATCCTTGGCGAGTCTGCGCGACGACGTCGCCGGCAATGGTGACATCGAACCGGGATCCGTCACAGAAGTGGCTGGATCAGGCCACGGCGAGTATGTGTTTCTGCGGCATTACGTCAACGCTGTCACCGCAATCGTCGGCAGCTGTCGCATCGCTGTACATCCGCCGGACGGGTACGACGACCTCGCTCGGCTGGTCGAACCAGCACTTGAGATCGGGCGAACCGTCGGGTGCTCAGCCTATCGCAACGACTTCGTGCCGCCGCCGCTCCCCGAGGAGTGGCCGAAGGCGAACTGGGGCATCGGATCTCGAAGTCCTGGTTTCCCTCCGGGCGTCCCGCCGGGTCCACCGCTGTAGCGAACTTCGCACACTGGCATTGGAGGGTCGCATGATGGAGCCGCCACGGAGTTATTCCGAACGCCGAGACCTCATCGCCGAGAAGCTCGAACCGCATTTTGGCGTCAGTTCTCTGGTGCCGACGAATACCGAATCCGCATTCGAGCCTGATCTCTTCGAAAACTCGCTGAAGTGCACGTGGGCGACCCGGCGACCGGCGACAACAAACTGTTCGTTTACATCCATCAGGTGGCTGACGGTGAAGCCGAAGCCTAGAGCATTCGGGAGATGATGCTAGAAGAATCCCCGCCAACTCCAGACAAACCTCCACCAGAGGCCGACGCATATGAGATTTCTGACCAGCGACCCGGTGAGTATGTTTTCGTGCTCAACTACCTGGGACGTCTGACGGTGATCGTGGGGAACTGCACAGTCGATATTTCTCCCATGCCCCCACGAGCCCGGTTAGCGAAATTGCTGAAGCTGCGTTGGACATCGGGCGCACCGTCGGGTGCTCGGCGTATGTCGATGATTTCGAACCACCGGTGTTCAACACCGCCCATGACCCGGGTTATTGGACCACGGCCGACGGCTTGATCTACGACCCACGAACGCCCCCAGAGCCGTAGCCCATGCCCACTCAATGCGGGGCGGGATGCGCTTCGTGGTGCCGGACGTCGCCGTGCATGTCTTCCAGGTGCATGCCCTTGGTTTCCTCCACCCAGCGCCACACGAACACGAACGACAGCACCGCGCACAGGGCGTAGAAGCCGTAGGCCAGGCCGAGGTGGTCGCGTAGACCGGGGAAGCTCACGGTGATGGCCCAGTTGGCCGCCCATTGTCCCGCCGCGGCAAGCCCAAGCGCGGCGGCCCGGATCCGGTTCGGGAACATCTCGCCCAGCAGCACCCAGACCACGGGGCCCCACGACATGCCGAACGCCACGATGAAGAGATTCGCGGCGATCAGCGCGATCACTCCGGACGCGCCGGGAAGCGATGGGACCAGCTCACCTTTGGCATTAGGCGCCAGCTCGGCGTTAGCGAAGATGACCGCCATCGTGCCCAGCGTGATCGCCATACCGGTCGACCCGATGAGCAGCAGCGGTTTGCGGCCGATCTTGTCGATGAGTGCGATCGCGATCAGCGTCGTGAGTACGTTCACGATCGATCCGATGAGTGTGTAGACGGCCGACTCGTTGGCGCTGAATCCCACCGCCTGCCAAAGCACGTTCGAGTAGTAAAAGATCACGTTGATACCGACGAACTGCTGGAAGACCGACAGCCCGAGGCCGACCCACACGATGCCGTAAAGGCCGCCTGTCGGCTTGCGCAGATCTCGCCACGACGGCTTGTCCTCGCGCTCGAGCGTCTCCTGGATGCGCGTGATGGTGATTTCCAGGTTCTTCTCGCCGAGCAGCATGGTGAGCACCCGCCGGGCTTCTGGAATCTTGTGACTGGCAACGAGATACCGTGGTGACTCCGGGATCGTGAAGGCCAGCCCACCGTAGACGACCGCGGGTACCGCCATCACAAGGAACATCCAGCGCCAGGCATCCAACCCCAGCCACAGTTCCTCGTTCGGTCCCCCGGCGGCGTACTGCAGCAGCCAGTTGACGGCGAACGACAAGAAGATGCCGGACACGATCGCGAGTTGCTGCAACGAGCCGAGTCGGCCCCGGATGCGCGGCGGCGACGTCTCAGCGATATAAGCCGGTGCGATTACCGATGCGATACCGACCCCGATGCCGCCGACAACCCGGAAGATGACCACTGTCGCGACGTTGGGCGCCAATGCCGTGCCGAACGCGCTGAGGAGAAAGAACGCCGCGGCGATCTTCATCACCGAGATGCGGCCGATCCGGTCGGCGATCCGGCCGGCGGACATGGCGCCGACCGCGGCACCGAGCAGCGCTGATGCCACGGCGAAGCCGAGCTCGGCGTTGCCGATGCCGAAGTCTTCCTGGATGGAATCGACCGCGCCGTTGATGACCGCGCTGTCGTAGCCGAACAGCAGGCCGCCAAGGGCGGCCACCGAGGCGATCAGAACCACACGGCCGCTGTGCTCGGATTCTTCGTAATCCAGTCCGGACGATGAGTCCCCTACCGGTCCGTGAGTCATGTGACGCCCTTCCGCAGCATTGCGTGATGGAAGTCACATTCAATCACCTACGCCCTCGTCAGGCGGTGCGTTCCCCAAACTCAGAACTGAGTTCGCCGAATACCCGTCGCAGATCCGCCACACCGACATCGGTCAGCGACGAAATGTGCCTGCGCCGTGGGCCACGAGGCACTGCGACGTCGTTGGGTACCACCAACACCGGGCATCCTGCGCCCTCCGCGGCGGCCGTGCCGGTGACGGAATCCTCGATGGCCAGGCACGCGTCGGGCTGAAGCCCCAGCAACGCCGCCGCCCGTTGATAGGCGTCGGGTGCGGGTTTGCCACACGGCACTTCATCGCCGCATACCGTCGCCGAAAAGTACTTGCGACCAATACTGTTCAACGCTCGATCGGTAAGTGCGCGTTGGGTATTGGTAACCAGCGCCATCGGAGTCCCTTCGGCGGCAAGCGCTTCCAACAATTCCTGCGCGCCGTCACACCAGGGCAATCCACGGTCGAACAACTGCGCGGTGTAGTCGTGCAGCCAGCGGTCGGATTCGGCCATTGCGACCGGGTCCGGCTCGAGTCCCAGATCCGTGTACACGGTCCGAATGGTGTCCTCCGCGGACCCGCCCACCATCGACGCGCGCACTTCCGGGGACAGCGTGCCGCCGAGCTCTTCGTAGAGCGCGGCCAGCGAGATATCCCAGAGCTTTTCGGAATCGACGAGGGTGCCATCCATGTCGAACAGCACCGCTTGCATGTCACCGATTCTGTCATGCCCGCCACGTACGGTGAAAATCATGACCATTCTCGTGACCGGCGCCACAGGAAACATCGGCCGCCGCATCGTCGATCACTTGATCGACCTGGGCGCCAACGACATCCGTGCACTGACCAAGAACCCCGCGAAGGCCAACTTGCCCGATGGTGTTAGGGCCGTCACCGGTTATCTCGGCGACCCCGAGGCGCTGCCCGCCGCGTTCGAGGGCGTCGCGCGCATATATCTGGCGCCGCTGCCCAAGACGCTCGACGCCACGCTCGAGCTGGCCAGGCAGGCGAAGGTGGAGTACGTCGTGGCGTTATCTGGAGAGGCGCATTGGCAGGCGCATGCCGACGCCGTCGCCGCGTCAGGCCTGGTCCACACGCAGCTCGGGCCCGGTGAATTCCTGGACAACTTCGCCGTGTGGGCCCCGCAGATCGCAGCGACGCGCACGGTGCGGGAGCCCTACCCGACGGCCGTGGAAGCGCCGATCTCCATGGACGACATCGCCCGAGTGGCTGCGGCGTTGTTGGTCAAACCCGACGAGTCACACTTCGGGCGGATGTATCCGATCACCGGGCCCGAGGCGCTGACGCGCGCACGGATTGCCGAGCAGATCGGCGCCGGAATCGGCGTACCGGTCAGCTATGAGCAGTGCGACAGGGCCGAAGCCGAAGCGGCATTCCAACAGGCACTGGGCCCGAACGCAGCGTGGTATCTCGACCAGGTCGAAGACGCCGTCGATCATCCGCAGGTAGCCAACGACCTGGTCACGGAGCTGACGGGCGCATCGGCTCAGTCGGTGCCCCGGTGGGCCGCGCAGAACGCCGAGATGTTCCGCTGACTTAGGTGTTGAAGTACTTCGCCTCGGGATGATGCAGGACGAACGCGTCGGTGGACTGCTCCGGGTGAAGCTGTAGCTCCTCGGACAGCGTCACACCGATGCGTCCGGGCTCCAGCAGCTCCATCATCTTGGCACGGTCATCGAGGTTCGGGCACGCGCCGTATCCGAACGAGAACCGCGCGCCGCGGTAGCCGAGCTTGAAGTAATCCTCGACCGAGTCCGGGTCTTCGGCCGACATCACGTGATCGGGGAACGTCAGCTCCTCGCGCACGCGCCGGTGCCAGTACTCGGCCAGCGCCTCGGTCAACTGCACACCGATGCCGTGCACCTCGAGGTAGTCGCGGTAGGAGTCCGACGCGAACAGCTCGTTGGCGAAGTCGGCGATCGGCTGCCCCATCGTGACCAACTGGAACGGCAACACATCAACCTGGCCACGGTCAACAGCCAGCTCGCGCGACCGGATGAAGTCGGCGATGCAGAGGAACCTGTCGCGCTGCTGACGCGGGAACGTGAACCGGAGCCGCTCTGGCGCATCGGGTCTCGGCTCGGTGAGCACGATGACGTCGTTACCCTCCGACACCGCAGGGAAGTACCCGTACACCACCGCGGCATGCGCGAGGATGCCGTCCGTCGACAGCCTGTCCAGCCAGTACCGCAGCCGTGGCCGCCCTTCCGTCTCGACCAATTCCTCGTACGACGGGCCCTCGCCGCCGCGCACGCCGCGCAGCCCCCACTGGCCGAGGAACAACGCACGCTCGTCGAGCAGGCTGGTGTAGTCGTGCACGGCGACACCCTTGACGACGCGGCTGCCCCAGAACGGCGGCACCGGCACCTCCACGTCGGTAGCGACGTCGGACCTCTCCGGCACCTCGATCGGCGCCTCCTTCGCCTTGCGTTCGGCCGCAATGCGTTTCGACCGCTCGTGGCGCGCCTTGCGCTCCGCTTCCTTCTCCCGGGCCGCGATCGCCTCGGGGCTGTCGGTGTCGGGTGCTTCGCCGCGCTTAGTGCTCATGATGGTGTCCATCAACCGCAGGCCCTCGAACGCGTCGCGCGCGTAGTGGACTTCGCCCGCGTAGACCTCGGCGAGATCGTTCTCCACATAGCTACGTGTGAGCGCAGCACCTCCGAGGAGCACGGGGAACTTGTCGGCAACCCCGCGAGTGTTCATCTCCTGGAGGTTCTCCTTCATCACCACGGTCGACTTCACCAGCAGCCCGGACATGCCGACCACGTCGGCGCTCTTGTCCTCGGCCACTTCGAGAATCGTGTTGATGGGCTGCTTGATCCCGATGTTGACGACCTCGTAGCCGTTGTTGGTCAGGATGATGTCGACGAGGTTCTTGCCGATGTCGTGCACATCGCCCTTGACGGTGGCGAGCACGATACGACCCTTGCCCGCGTCGTCATCGGCCTTCTCCATGTGCGGTTCCAGGTACGCCACCGCAGCCTTCATCACCTCGGCGGATTGCAGCACGAACGGGAGCTGCATCTGGCCCGAGCCGAACAGCTCACCGACCGTCTTCATGCCTGCCAGCAGGTTCTCGTTGATGATCGCCAGCGGCGGCTTCTGCGTCATCGCCTCGTCGAGGTCGGCGTCCAGGCCGTTGCGCTCCCCGTCGACGATGCGCTGGGCCAGCCGCTCCAGGAGAGGCAGCTTGGCCAGTTCGGCCGCACGCGACTCCTTGGACGAGGCCGCCGAAACGCCCTCGAACATCTGCATCAGTTCCTGCAGCGGGTCGTAGCCCTCGCGCCTGCGGTCGTACACCAGATCCAGCGCGACCTCTCGCTGCTTGTCGTCGATCCGGTTCATCGGCACGATCTTCGACGCGTGCACGATCGCCGACGTCAGGCCGGCCTCCTGGCACTCGTGAAGAAACACAGAGTTGAGCACCTGACGCGCGGCCGGGTTGAGGCCGAACGAGATGTTCGAAAGCCCCAGTGTGGTCTGCACATCCGGGTGCTTTTGCTTCAGAAGCCCGATGGCCTTGATGGTTTCGATGCCGTCCTTGCGCGACTCCTCCTGACCGGTGCAGATCGTGAAGGTCAGTGTGTCGATCAGGATCGACGACTCGTCGACCCCCCAGTTGCCTGTTATGTCGGCGATGAGCCGCTCGGCGATCTCGACCTTCTTCTCGGCGGTGCGGGCCTGGCCCTCCTCGTCGATGGTCAGCGCGACCACCGCGGCGCCGTGCTCGGCGACCAGCTCCATGGTCTTGTGAAAGCGGGACTCGGGGCCGTCGCCGTCCTCGTAGTTCACCGAGTTGACCACGCACCGACCGCCCAGATGCTCCAGACCAGCTCGCAGCACCGGGGTTTCGGTGGAGTCCAGCATGATCGGCAGGGTCGACGCCGTCGCCAGCCGACTGGCCAGCGCGTTCATATCGGCGACGCCGTCGCGACCCACGTAATCCACGCACAGGTCGAGCAGGTGTGCGCCGTCACGGGTCTGGTCCTTGGCGATATCAAGGCACTTCTGCCAGTCCTCGGCGATCATCGCCTCACGGAACGCCTTGGAACCGTTCGCGTTCGTACGCTCACCGATCATCAGAATCGACGCGTCCTGGTGGAACGGCATCGATGAGTACAGCGACGCCACCGCGGGCTCGTAGGCAATGTGGCGCTGCGCGCGCTGCACACCGGGAATGGCCTCAGCGACCTTGCGGATGTGTTCGGGTGTCGTTCCGCAGCAGCCACCGACCAACGAGAGTCCGTATTCGGAGACGAATCCTGACAGCGCCTCGGCGAGTTCGTCTGGCAGCAGCGGGTACTCAGCGCCGTTGGCCCCCAGCACCGGCAGCCCGGCGTTGGGCATCACCGACACCGGCGTGCGGGCATGTTGAGACAGGTAGCGAAGGTGCTCGCTCATTTCGGCGGGCCCGGTGGCGCAGTTCAGGCCGATCATGTCGATCCCGAGCGGCTCGACCGCCGTCAGCGCCGCGCCGATCTCGCTCCCCAGCAGCATGGTGCCGGTCGTTTCCACCGTCACGTGGGCGATGACCGGGATGTGACGGCCGAACTGAACCATCGCCCTGCGCGATCCCAGCACCGCGGCCTTCAGCTGCAGCAAATCCTGGCAGGTCTCAACGAGGATCGCGTCGGCGCCGCCCTCGAGCATGCCAAGCGCGGCCTCGGCGTAGGCGTCGCGGATGGTCGCGTACTCGGTGTGGCCCAGCGTCGGCAGCTTGGTGCCCGGGCCCATCGAACCCAGCACGTACCGCTTGCGGTCGGGCGTGCTCATCTCGTCGGCGACCCGTCGGGCGATCGCGGTACCCCGCTGCGAGAGATCCCGGATCCGATCGGCGATGTCATAGTCACCGAGGTTCGACACGTTGCAGCCGAAGGTGTTGGTCTCGACCGCGTCGGCGCCCGCTTCGAAGTAGTTGCGGTGGATCGTCTCGATGACATCGGGCCGGGTGTCGTTGAGGATTTCGTTGCAGCCCTCGAGGTTGTCGAAGTCGTCGAGCGTCAGATCGGCCGCCTGCAGCTGTGTGCCCATAGCGCCGTCGCCCACCATGACCCGCTTCGACAAGGTGTCGAGCAAGTCGGTGTCGTACGCGCGATGGTTCACATCAGTCACATCAACAGGGTAGTCGGTCTAGGCAAACCAAGCTGTGGCGTGATGCCGCTCGTAGCCGCCACGCAGGGCTTACGCTGGCTTGGTGACCCCGTCGGATGCGAGCGGCCGAAGGCCGGCCGACCTGCCTGAACTGCATGACACCATCGTCGTCGCCGCCTTCGAGGGCTGGAACGACGCCGGCGACGCGGCGAGCGATGCGCTGGAGCACCTGGACGCGATCTGGGAGGCCGAAACGATCGTCGAGATCGACGATGAGGCCTACTACGACTATCAAGTGAACAGGCCGGTGATCAGGCAGGTCGACGGCGTCACCCGCGAGCTGGTCTGGCCGTCGATGCGGATCTCACACTGCCGCCCGCCGGGTTCCAACCGAGACATCGTGCTGATGCACGGCGTGGAACCGAATATGCGGTGGCGCACGTTCTGCGCGGAACTGCTGGCGATCGCCGACAAGCTCAACGTGCAGACCGTCGTCATCCTCGGGGCGCTGTTGGCCGACACCCCGCACACCCGCCCGGTGCCGGTGTCGGGTGCGGCCTACTCCCCCGACTCGGCGAAGGCGTTCGGCCTGGAAGAAACCCGTTACGAAGGCCCGACGGGCATCGCGGGCGTGTTCCAGGACGCCTGCGTGCAGGCCGGCATCCCGGCGGTGACATTCTGGGCGGCCGTACCGCACTACGTGTCGCAACCGCCGAGCCCCAAGGCGACGGTGGCGCTGCTGCGCCGCGTCGAGGACGTGCTCGATATAGAGGTGCCGCTGGCCGATCTGCCCACCCAGGCCGAGGAGTGGGAGCAGGCAGTGAGCGAGATGACGGCCGAGGACGACGAGATCGCCGAATACGTCCAATCGCTCGAAGAGCGCGGTGATGCCGAGGTCGATATGAACGAGGCACTCGGCAAGATCGATGGCGACGCGTTGGCGGCGGAGTTCGAGCGCTATCTACGCCGCCGCGGCCCGGGCTTCAGGACCTAGGCCTTAACGCGGTCGGCTTTTCGGGCTTGACGTTCGAGGTAGCGGGCCTTCGATTCTCCGAACGTCGCCGCTTCGGAGTCCATTCGCTTGAGGTACAGCGCAAGCTCGTCGCGCCGCCGCGCACCTTCCGCGCCGAAGTCATCGCGCTCGAAGATTCGCCATTTGCGCAGCACCGGCATGACGACATCGTCGAGATGCTGGCGCAAGTCGTAGATGCCGCCGATGGCGATCCTCACCGCATTGCGGCGAAAGTTCGGTATCGCGAACCCGGGCATCTGGAAGTTCACCAGTATTCGCCAGATGGACTCCATGGCCTGGTCCGGTGAAATGTCGAGTGCCGCCGCGGTCAGGCCGCGATAGAAGATCATGTGCAGGTTCTCGTCCGCGGCCACACGCTTGAGGAGTTGGTCGGCGATGGGCTCGGCGCACGCCCTGCCCGTGTTCCGGTGGGAGACGCGGGTGGCCAACTCCTGGAACGTCACGTAGGACAGTGCGTCCAGCATCGAGTCTGGCCGTATTGCGCGCTGGCCTTGCTGGCCCGGGCTGAAGCCGGCGGTCACCTGCGCAATTCGGGCTTGCTCCAAGGCAATCGGGTCCACCGCCCTGGTGACGACCAGGTAGTCGCGCAGTGCGATACCGTGCCGGTTCTCCTCGACGGTCCAACGATTCACCCATGCCCCCCACGCATCGTCGATGCTGAAGTACTCCGCGATCGTGCGGTGATAGGACGGCAGGTTGTCCTCGGTGAGCAGGTTGGTGACCATGGCGACCCTGGCCACATCGGAGAGCCGCGATTGTTCGGTGTCCCACTCCTGTCCACCCAATGAGGCGCAATTGCGGCCGTCCGACCAGGGGACATAGTCGTGCGGATTCCAGTTTCTCGTCGAAGCGAGATGCTGGTTGAGGCCGGCTTCGGCCATCGGTTCGAGTTCGTGGATGAGCTCGAGGTCGGTAAGAGATTTCGCCATCGCCCGCCCGTCGTCCGGCGCAACGCTACCGCCGCACCGGTCGCAATCTGGGGAGGCTCAGCACGCTGGCCGATCGTTCCTGACCAGCGGGATCTTCGGCGTGTCGCCGCGGCTACACCTTCACCGGTTGTGGCGCCTTCCAGACCCCGTTGAGCGCGTCAGGTTTGGGCCAGTACAGCCGCAGCACCAGCATGAACGGGCCTTTTGGCGCGGGCAGCCAGTTGGACTCCTTGTCCGGGCCCGGGGAGGTGTTCTGGATGGAGAACGTATAGCCGCCGTCGGGGTCGGGAACCAGGCTGGGCAGCATCGGCGAGTTGATCAGGTCGCGCTGCAGCGGGTTGGCGACCAGCAGGCTCTGCGGCAGTTCGTACACGGTCAGCGACCAGAACGCATTGACCGGAGGCAGCTGTCCCGAGGCGAAGTGGAAGGTGTAGTTGTTCGCGCCGGTCAACGGGGCACCTGCGGAGTCGTTGGCGGAGCTCGGATAGAGCGCCTCGGCCGCGGTGTTGCCGTAGATACCGAGCACCGCACCGGCCATCCGGTACAGATAATTGCCCTTCAGGTCCGCGGCCGTGCCGAAGAACTGCGCAGAGCCGACTTCGCCGGTGTCGAGCTTGTCTTTCTTGACGGCGTTGAACTCGGTCCACGCGTCGGTCATCCCGCCCTCGATCGCCGTCCGCATTTCGGGGGTCAGCTTGTCGGCCTCGAAATTCCCTTCGGGACCGATCCCGATCGTTTCGAAGCGGGCACGCAGGTCCTTTTCGGAGGGCAGCGTGGGCGCGAACCGCAGCGCGAAGTTGAGGATCTCGAAGAACTGCGGTGACGTCTTCTGCTGGTCCGGGGTCAGCGGCGGCACGAAGTCGATGGGCGCGGCGGGCGCAGGCGGCGGCTGGTTGAGGTACACCGACAGCGGCTGAACCTGGTAGCCGGCCTGGATCTTCTTGACGCTGTCGAGATCGGACGGGCCGAACAACTGGGTGCGGTAGAGCACCATTGCCAACTCGGTGTCGGATCGGATGACCTCGTTGACGCCGTCGGGTTTGTCGCCTTTCCAATTCGGACCGGCGAGAAGATATTTCCCGCCGCCGTTGCCGGTGGTGCGGCTGCCGACGTACGCGAAGTTGTACGTGTAGCCGTCGACGAACTGCAAAGAGTAGTACCGATCCTGCTCGATCGGCGGGACAGTCAGCACCAGCGGTTCGGCCCGCAGGTCGGCACCCACCGCGGAGTACGGCGTGTCCGAGTTGGGCGTCTGAATCGCCTTGTCCTCGGGGGTGTAAACCCGTGCGGTGTTGTGAATCTCGTTCCAGCCGCCCTTGTACTCGGGGTTCTCCTTGTTGACGAAATAGGCGTACTGCACCCGGTAGTTGTCGACCATCGGAAAGCCGTAGATATAGGCCTCCTTCGCGATCGCGCGGGCCTGGTCGGGCGTGACAGCCGCCGGAGTCGGCGGCGGCGACGAAGTCGGTTTTTCCTCAGATCCCTTCGTGCTGCAGGCAGCCAGCAGCGCGACGATTGACAGGATCACGCCGATCCGGCGGATCAACGCTTTTCCAGCGCTTCGGTCCGGGCGCCACCGGTGATCAGGGCGACCTTGCCATTCAC
>JAVRPG010000070.1:0-6893 GCA_032162325.1 Mycobacterium sp.
GCGCCTGGGTACCCGCTTGCGCAGACTCTTGCCCAGCGCGTAGCGCTCGGCCCGTGTCACCGGCCGCTGCCGCAGCGACTGGTAGGCGCTACCGTCGGCCTCAGCGAGTACGGTGTGCCCGCTAGCCTGCTGCCCCGTCATGCGCTAGACCTTCGGGACGAAGCGGCCGTCGACGGCGGTCCATCCGCCGTCGACTAATTGCAGGGTGCCGGTCACGAATGTGGATGCGTCCGATGCCAGGAACAGGATCGCGCCGACGATCTCATCCGGCTTGGCCCAGCGCTTCAACGCGGTCTTGTCCGCGTAGGCGCGGTACCAGTCGGGATCGGACTTGATCTGCTCCGTCAGAGGCGTCTCGAACGGGCCGGGTGCTACGGCGTTCACCCGCACACCCGACGGCCCGAGTTCGGCCGCCAGGACCTTAGTCAATTGCAGCACACCGCCTTTCGCGGCGGCGTACAGTCCCTGACCCGGCTCGACGACCAGCGCGCGGAAGCTGGAGAAATTGATAATGCTGCCCTTGCCGCGGGCAACAAGCCCCGGGCCGAACGCCTTGGCCAGCCGGTACGTACCTTTGAGGCTGACGTCGATGACCCGGTCGAATTCGTCGTCAGTGGTGTTGAGTAACTGCTTGCGCACGTTGATCCCGGGGGTGGCCACCAAAACCTCGGTATCGGGATGTGCCGCCGCAAGCGCGACGAGGGATTCGCTGTCGGTGACGTCGACTTCGGCGGATGCGGCGCTGTAGCCCTGCGCTTCGATCTCGGCCACGGTGTCCTTCAGACCGTCCACGTTGACATCGGCGACCACAACGTTGGCGCCGTACTGCGCCAACGCGATGCTGGCGGCCCGGCCCAGCCCGCTGCCGCCACCGACTACGACAACCTTGCGGGTGTCGAGCCGGAACAAGGACGTGTAGTCGGTCGAATCGGACATTTTCTTCCTCCGTATGTCCTGCTTTGTCAGATCGATGCGGTGACGGTGCCGCGCAGGACCTGAATGATGGAGGAGTCGTCGGCGCGTCCGAGGCCAGCGCGACGCCCGGCGAGGTAGACCTGTTCAGCCGCGGACGCCAGCGGGGTGGGGTAGGCAGCCGCGCGGGCCGCTGCCGTGACCAGACCCATGTCTTTGACGAAAATGTCGGTGGCGGAACGGATGTCGTTGTTCGGATTGTCGATCATCCGGGCACCGCGGTCGTCGAGCATGAACGATGCGGCCGCGCCGTGTCGGAGCACTTCCCACGTCTCACCGGCATCAAGGCCGAGCGCCTCGGCGTAGGCCAGGGCTTCCGCGGCGACCGCGACATGCACCCCACACAGCAACTGGTTTACGAGTTTGACCTTCTGCCCTTCCCCGGGCTCCGTACCGACGACGGGGGCGTTGCGGGCCATCACGTCCAGCAAGGGTTGCACCGTGGCGAGCGCGGTCTCCGAACCGCTGACCATGATCAGCAGATCCCCCTGCCCTGCCCGGGCGGCACCACCGGACACCGGCGCGTCGACGATCTGCACGCCGGTCACCGCCAGGCGCCGGGCCCAGTCCTCGACGGCTGCTGGTCCGACGGTGGCCATCAGCAGCACAGCGCTGCCCGGTTTGAGTGCCGCGGCAGCCTTGCCGTCGCCGTAGAGCACCGATTCGGCCTGCTCGGCCGTAGCGACCATCAGCACAAGCACGTCGGCGTCGACCGCAGCGTCACTGATGGTGGCCGCGGGTTTGACGCCGTCGCCTGCTAGGGCCACGGCTTTCTGCGGGTCGATATCGAAGGCCGTTACCGCGTGTCCAGCCTTGGCGACGAATGACGCCATGGGAGAACCCATGGCTCCCAGTCCGATCCATCCGACGTTGGTCATATCTGCTGTTTCCTTCTGCGAGTGGTGGATTGAGCGATTTTGCCGAAGAGGGTCATCGGCGTCCGGCGAAGAGGTCGACGACGTCGGCGAGGGTGTCGTCGTTGCCGACGTTCCCGGCGAACACCACGTAGGGGGTGCCGACGGCTTCGGGTGCCGCCTCGATGGGGCGGAATACCGACACCATGCCGGGGAACAGTTGGCCGACGACCTCTGCACGTCGGATGCCGAGGCCGCGGACCGCGACGTCGTGGGAGGTGATTCCGCCCTTGGCGACGACCCACGCCGGGTGCGCGGCGAGCGAGGTCCGGACGACCTCGATGACCGCGGTGGAGACGGTGCGGGAGATGGCCAGGCTGTCATCGGCGTCGCCGCCGCGAAGCAGGGTGCGACTGGTGAACAGCAGCACATCGGAGGTCGCGAGCGCCTCGATGACCTGCCGCCCGATCTCGGCGACGTGGGCGTCCCGCCGGTCGGGGTCGATCAGAGTGGGCACGTGCAATTCGGTTTCGGTCATGCCGCCGCGTTCCTGCGCCTTGACGACCTGCCTGCTGGTCAGCCCAACATGCGAGCCGACGACGACCAGGCCGTGGCCACCGGGGTTGCCGCCGGGCCAGATCTGTTCCCCGGCAAGCGGTTCTTGTGGTTCCAGGCCCGCCAACGCCCGGACGAACGACGGCCCGGAGCGGTAACCGAAGCTGCGTCCGTGTTCCTCCACCTTCAGGAGCCCGAGGACGACGATTTCCAGGTCGGCGTAGTCGGTCGCATTGACCACAACGAACGCACCGCCGGAGACCCCGTCCAGGATCTCGGCGACCCTGCTAGGGCCGCCGACCCGGATGTCGTCCAGAGTGATGCTGTGCACCTCGTCGGCGGTGATGGTGCCATCGCTCTTCTCAGCGATGAAGTCCCGCAAGTTGGAGGACGTGTAACCAAACGTCGCGTCTTGCGCGAATTCGGTGTCCCCGGCTGGGGTGAGTTTTCCGGCCACGTTGGCCCAGTGGATGTCACCCGCGGTGAACCGGCCGGCCTCGAAGTAGGAGGGAATCAACAGCACCCCGTCGAATCCGGCGCCGGTCACACGGCGGCGGGCGGCGTCGATGGCCCGGATCTCGGCGATGATGTGGCCGCGCAACGTGGAATCACCGCGGCTGATGACTTCCATTGGGCCGCCGAAACTCTGGCCAAGGGTGAACAGACTGGTGGCCACGCTGGAGTTCAGTTCGACGGCGGTGTCCTCTGACAGGCTGCGGGTATTGGTCAGGATGAAGCAGGTGGACCCTGGTGCTGCCAGGCCAGCGGCGTACTCGTCGGTTTCGAAAACTGTGACAACGCTGACGTCGTGCACGGTCTGCGAGCCGGTGGGGTCGTCATCGAGCACGGCGATACGGCGGCCAGCGGCCGCGTTGGCGGCCCGGATACGTTCCCGCGCACCGGGTTCGTGCCGCACGGGCGGGGCGTCGGCGAGAACTTCCCCAGCCGACGCGCTGTGGGTGTCGGCGCTCTTCGCGATCATCCGAACTCCTCGGGTTGGGTAAAGAAGGTCACGAGATTTGCAGTCCGCCGTTGACGTCGTAGGTCGCCGCGGTGATGTAGCCGGCGTCCTCACTCATCAGGAAGGTCAGCAGGGCGGCAACGTCCTCGACGGTGCCGACCCTGCCCAGGGGGATGTCGGCGCTCATCTGCGCCTTGCGCTCGTCGGTCAGCGTGCCACCCATGATCTCGGTGTCGATCGGCCCGGGCGCCACGGAATTCACCGTGATGTTGTGCGGGCCCATCTCCCGGGCCAGCGCCCGCGAAAACCCGATGACGGCTGCCTTGGACGCGCTGTAGGGCACCTTCGAGTACGTCCCGCCACCACGCTGCGCGGAGATGGAGGAGACGCTGACGATGCGGCCAATCCCGGCGTCGATCATCGCCGGCAGTACACGTTGGGTGACCAGAAACGTACCGCGCATGTTGACGTTGAACACCCGGTCCCACTCTGCCGGCGTGACGTCCAAGAACTCGGTCGGTGAGCTGACCCCGGCGATGTTGGCCAGCCCTATGATCGGCGGCAGCGTTGACTCGACCTGCGCAATGGCCGCTTGCACCGAGTTCTCGTCCGAAATGTCGGCGCCGACACCGAGGGTGGACACCGAGTACTTATCGGCCAGCTCGTCGGCTGCGAGTTTGGCGGCGCCCTCGTCGATGTCGAGGATCGCCACGGACCACCCGTCACCGGCCAGCCGGTCGGCCGTGGCCCGGCCGATGCCTCGGGGTGATGCGCCGCCGGTGACGACGGCGGTGCGCTCGGTCGGGAGTGAAGAACTCATGAGGTGGCTGCCTTTCGGTCGGTGATCTTCTTGGGACAGAGACGCGTCGCGGGAATTAGCTTGTCCAGGAGTATGTTTCGCGGCGCTACGGGCGAGTTCCGTCGGTGTGTGGACGTTGTCATGTCAGCTCCTGAATCGCGGTGCGCAGAGTTTCCAACTGCGCCGGAGTTGGCTGGTCGAGGGCTACTCGGGTCGGACCTGCCGGTAGGCCCTGAAGGGACAGGCCTGCCTTGATCAGCGCGATGTCGGCCCCGTTGGCGGCGTCGACGGCCTGTTTGATGTGCTCCTGCGCCACGGTGGCCGCCTGGTCGTCGCTGCGGCGCAGTGCATTTGCGAGGTCGAGGAATGGGCGCGGGAAGACGCTGGAGACTCCGGACACGGCACCGGTGCCGCCGGCGCGGACGAAGTCGCCGAACTCGATGTCGTTGCCGGAGTACACCTCGAAGTCATCCGGAACTGCCTGAACATATTGCAGAACAGCGGAATTCGCTTCACCGCTGATCTTTGCCCCGGCGACCGACGGAATGGTGGCGAGTTCGGCGAGTTGATCCGGGGTGACGACGCTGCCGGTGCGGGCAGCGAAGAGGTAGACGTAAATCCGGGCGTTGCCTGCGACGGCGTCCAACCGCCGGTAGTAGTCAATCAATGCAGCAGGGCCAGCCGGCAGGTAGAACGGGGTGATCGCTGCCAAGCGCCGGGCGCCGAGCGTAATCGCCTGGGCGGTAAGTCTTTCGGCCTGCCGGGCCGCCGCGGCGCCGACGTGTACATACACGGCATCCGCTCCGTACACCTCGAGCGCCGCGCTGAGCACGATCGCTCTTTCGTCGTCGTCCAGCGCAGTGAATTCCCCGGTGGTGCCTGCGATGAACACGCCGCCGATGCCGGCGTCCTTCAGGTGGCGGAGCAGCGTTTCCTGGCCTTTGACGTCCAGATCGCCGTTGGCCTCAAAGGGCACCGGGACGGCGGACACAAGTGTGGTGGGCGCAGACATGGTCAATGCGAATCGCGGGTCACGGTGTCGCCGCTGGAGCCGACAAGGAAATCCAAATCCACTCCTTGGTCGGCCTGCATGACGTGGTCGACGTACAACTGCTGCCAGCCCCGCAGTGGGGTGCTATAGGAGGCCTCCGCTTTTTGCGAGGGTTGGCGGCGCAGCAACTCCTCGGCCGCGACATCGAGATCGACCCGCCTGTTGGGGACGTCCAGGCTGATCATGTCGCCGTCCCGAACGAGTGAAAGCGGTCCGCCTGCAGCCGATTCCGGCGCTACATGCAACACAACGGTGCCGTAGGCGGTGCCGCTCATCCGGCCGTCACAGATCCGGATCATGTCCCGTACCCCGGTCGCGAGGAGCTTGGCCGGCAACGGGGTGTTCGCGGCCTCCGGCATACCTGGATACCCCTTGGGTCCGCAACCGCGTAACACCATCACGCAGGTCTCGTCGATGTCCAGGTCCGGGTCGTCGATACGGGCGTGGAAGTCCTCGATGCTGTCAAACACCACCGCCCGGCCCCGGTGAACCAGCAGATCCTTCGACGCGGCAGCCGGTTTGATCACAGCGCCGTTGGGCGCAAGGGTGCCCCGGAGCACGGCGATACCGGCATCGTCCATCAGCGGGGCGTTCCGACGGTGGATCACGTCCTCATCCCAGATTCGGGCGTCCCCGAGGTAGTCCGTCAGCGGCCGGCCGGTTACGGTAACCGCGGTCGGGTCGAGGAGGTCCTTCACCTCGCGGAGGACAGCGAGAAGCCCACCGGCCCTGTACATGTCGTCCATCAGATACGTGCCGGCGGGTTGCACGTTCACCAGCAACGGCACCGCAGAACCGATCCGGTCGAAGTCCTCCAGCCGCAGCTCGATCCCCAGCCGCCCGGCGATCGCCAGCAGGTGCACGACCGCGTTGGTGGATCCGCCGGTGGCCGCCAACGCGACGATCGCGTTGTGGAACGACGCGAGCGTGACGACGTCGCTGAGCCGCCGTTCCGCGTGGACCATCTCCACCGCAAACCGGCCGGCGGCGTGGGCGTGCTCGAGAAGCCGGCTGTCCGGGGCGGGCGTGCCGGCGACCCCGGGGATCGTGGTGCCAAGCGCCTCGGCCATGATCGCCATCGTCGAGGCGGTGCCCATCGTGTTGCAGTGCCCCTTACTGCGGATCATCCCCGATTCGGACTTGCGGAATTCCGCCTGGGACATCTGACCGGCGCGGACCTCCTCACCGAAGCGCCACACGTCTGTGCCGCAGCCCAGTGCCGCTCCCCGAAAGTAGCCGGTCAGCATCGGCCCGCCCGGCAGCACCAAGGCCGGCAGGTCGACCGAGGCCGCCGCCATCAGCAGCGCGGGGATGGTCTTGTCGCACCCACCCAGCAGGACCACCCCGTCGATGGGGTTGCCGCGCAACATCTCCTCGATCGACATCGCGGCCAGATTCCGCCACAGCATCGCGGTGGGCCGCATCTGCGTCTCCCCCGGCGACATCACCGGCAGGTTCAGCGGAATGCCGCCGGCCTCGTACACACCCTGTTTGACGCTGGTGGCGACCTCGTCGAAGTGGGCGTTGCACGGCGTCAGATACGAGGCGGTGTTCGCGATGGCGATCTGCGGCCTGCCGTCGAAGGCGTGGTCCGGTACCCCGCGGCGCATCCACGCCCGGTGCAGGTAATTGTTCCGCGGGTCCGGCCCGGCGTACCACTGCTGCGATCGGCGCTCCGGCACTACTGCGTCTCCCTCCGTG
>JAVRPG010000071.1:0-4758 GCA_032162325.1 Mycobacterium sp.
AACCGTCGCCGTCACACCGACCGCCGAGAGCGTCGCAGTGCTGGCCGGCATCGTGCTGATCCGCACCTTCCTCAGCTTCTCTCTCCAATTGGAGATGACCGGCGCCTGGCCATGGCAGCAGCGCTCCGCCGCCGCCACCGACAAATCTCACGGGCGCCCAACCGAGTAAGCCAGCGCGGTGTCCGCGACCTGAGCAAGGTGCTGCTCCAGGAACGGTCGGATCAGTGCGACGACCTCAGTCAGTCGGCTCTCCAACAAGAAGTGACCGCCGTCGAGGAGATCGATCTCCGCGTTGGGCAGATCGCGAGCGAACGCCAAAGCGCCGTCCGGCCCGAAGATCTGGTCGTTGCGGCCCCACACCGCGAGCAGCGGCACCTGTGAGTTACGGAAGTATTCGTGCACACGTGGGTACAGGTCGACGTTGGAGCTGTAGTCGGCGAACAGCTCGAGCTGGGCGTCGACTCGCGCAGGGCTGCTGGCCACCGCTGAGTGCGCGTTGATCCAGTTGTCGGGGTCGACAACCGACGGGTCCGAAACACCATGGGTGAACTGCCATTTCAATCCGTCCATGCTGATGATCTCACGCAGCGCGTCGGCGTTGGCCTCGGACCGCTCGCGGCCGTAGGCGAATAGCGGCTCCATCGCGTCGCCGAAGAACCCCTCCACGTAGGCATTGCCGTTCTGGCTGATGATTGCGGCAATGCGCTCGGGGTGGCGCAAGGCCAACCGCCAGCCGACCGGGGCGCCGTAGTCCTGGACGTAGGTCGCGTACCGCTGCAAGCCGAGGTGGTCGAGCAGCGCGTCGACGTGGTCGGCGAGGTTGTCGAAGGTGTAGCTGAACTCGTCGACACTCGGCACGTCGGAGTGGCCGAAGCCCGGGTAGTCGGGGGCGATGACGTGGTACCGGTCGGCCAGCGCAGGGATCAGGTTGCGGTACTGATGCGAGCTGGCCGGTGTGCCGTGCAGCAAGACCACGGCGGGAGCGGCCGAAGAGCCGGCCTCGCGGTAGAAGATCCGGCGACCGCCGATCTCGGCGAAGCGATGATGCGTGACCATTTCTAACCCCTTTTAGTAGTGGTGGTGGTTAGATGCAGTCAACGCCCTTGGATCTAACCTGTCAAGTGTTCTATGATGGTTAGCATGTCCTCCACAGCCGATTGGCAGGCAGTTCTGCTGGATCTCCTCAACACCACCCCGGTGATCGACGGGCAGATGGTTGATCGCCTCGACGACCCGGCGGCCGCGCGGAAGTGGCTGCGCGCTCACGGGGACCCCCACTGCGAGAACGTCGACACCGTGCGGACGGCACGCGACGACCTGCAACGCGTGGTCCGGATGGAGGCCGAGGCGTCGGTCCTGCGTCGCTACCTCACGGATGTCCGGCGAGTGCCGGATATCGGAGCCGGCGGTCTGACCTGGTCGATGGAGGCCGATTGGCCGGCTCGCCTCGTGCTGGCCTGGGGTGAGTTGGAAAGAGACATGCCGGGACGGCTGCGGCCGTGCGCCAACGACGAGTGCCGGTTGTTCCTCATTGACCGCTCGCGCGCGGGGACGGCCCGCTGGTGCTCGATGAGCGGATGTGGCAACCGGATGAAGGCGCGCCGCCATTACAGCAGGGCCCATCGAGACTGAAACCTCGCTGTCAATGTCGCGGGCATGGAATCGTGGCTGGGATGCGGCACTACTACACAGGCGATGAGATCCGCCAGGCCGAAGCGCCGCTGTTGGCGTCGCTGCCCGAAGGCGGGCTGATGCGACGTGCCGCGTTCGGGTTGGCCACCGCGATCGTCCGCGAACTGGTTGTGCTGACCGGCGGCATCTCCGGGCGCCGAATCTGCGCCGTCGTGGGCTCCGGTGACAACGGCGGCGACGCGCTGTGGGCATCGACGTTCGTGTGTCGCCGTGGCGCCGCCGCCGCAGCGGTGCTCCTCAACCCGGAGCGCACCCACAAGGCGGCGCTGGCCGCGTTCACGCGCGCGGGCGGCAGCGTAGTGGAAAGCGTCCCGGCGGCAACCGATCTGGTGATGGACGGCGTGGTCGGCATCTCCGGCTCCGGCCCGCTGCGTCCCAACGCGGCCGAGATTTTCGCCACGGTCGACCAGGCGGGCATCCCCGTCGTCGCAGTCGACATTCCCAGCGGCATCGACGTGCAGACCGGCGCCGCCGACGGCCCGCACGTGCACGCTAGCCTGACCGTGACGTTCGGCGGCCTGAAACCCGTTCACGCCCTTGGCGATTGTGGTCGTGTCGAGTTGGTCGACATCGGCCTCGAGTTGCCAGCCACCGACATGCTGGGATTCGACGCTGCCGACGTCGCCGCCCGCTGGCCGATGCCCGGCCCCAAGGACGACAAGTACACCCAGGGCGTCACCGGCATCCTGGCGGGCTCGGCGACCTATCCCGGTGCGGCCGTGTTGTGCACCGGATCCGCCGTCGCCGCCACCTCTGGCATGGTCCGCTACGCGGGAAGCGCAGGCCCACAGGTGCTTTCGCACTGGCCCGAAGTCATTGCCGCGCCCACCGCCAGCGCGTCGGGTCGCGTGCAGGCGTGGGCGGTCGGCCCCGGTCTCGGTACCGACGACACTGCGGCCGCTGCGCTGTGGTTCGCGCTCGAGAGCGATCTACCCGTGATCGTCGACGCGGACGCGCTGACCATCCTCGCCGCACACCCCGACCTGGTGACCGGCCGCACTGCGCCGACCGTATTGACGCCGCACGCAGGCGAATTCGCCCGACTGGCCGGAGCTCCGCCCGGCGGTGATCGCGTCGCCGCCACCCGCAAGCTGGCCGACCAGCTCGGCGCCACCGTGCTGCTGAAGGGCAACGTCACGGTCATCGCCGAACCCGGTGGTCCGGTCTACCTCAACCCCGCGGGCCAATCATGGGCCGCCACCGCGGGATCGGGCGACGTGCTGTCGGGCATCATCGGCGCGCTGCTTGCCGCCGGGCTACCCACCGGTGAAGCGGCTGCCGCGGCCGCCTTCGTGCACGCGCGCGCCGCCAATCTGTCGGCTGCCGACCCGGGCCCCCACCCGGCACCGACGTCGGCATCGCGCATCCTCGCTCACGTTCGTGCCGCCATCGCCTCCCTGTAACGAAAGGACTTGCCATGTCGCGCAAGCGCACTCATGCCCCTCGGATCGCCCCGGCGTACACCGGGCGGCTGGACATGGCGCCCGTCCCGTCACTGCGGATGCCCGACGAGACGATGGATCCCGACGCCGCATACCGCTTCATCCACGACGAGCTGATGCTCGACGGCAGCAGCCGGTTGAACCTCGCGACGTTCGTTACCACCTGGATGGATCCGCAGGCCGAGAAACTGATGGCCGAGACGTTCGACAAGAACATGATCGACAAGGACGAATACCCGGCCACCGCCGCGATCGAACAGCGCTGTGTCTGCATGGTGGCCGACCTGTTCCACGCCGACGACCTTCGCGACGACGACCCGTCGAGCGCCATCGGGGTGTCCACGATCGGATCGAGCGAGGCGGTGATGCTCGCCGGTCTGGCGCTGAAGTGGCGGTGGCGCGACCGCGTCGGGAAGGACTGGAAGGGCCGATCGCCGAATCTTGTGATGGGCTCCAACGTGCAGGTGGTGTGGGAGAAGTTCTGCCGCTATTTCGAAGTCGAACCGCGTTATCTGCCGATGGCGGAAGGCCGCTACGTCATCACGCCCGAGCAGGTGCTGGACAACATCGACGAGGACACGATCGGCGTGGTGGCGATCCTCGGCACCACATTCACCGGCGAGCTGGAACCGGTCGGTGAGATCTGCGCCGCGCTGGACAAACTCGCCGCCGGTGGAGGTCTGGATATCCCCGTGCACGTCGACGCGGCCAGCGGTGGTTTCGTCGTGCCATTCCTGCACCCGGACCTGGAATGGGACTTCCGGTTGCCGCGGGTGGTGTCGATCAACGTCAGCGGGCACAAGTACGGCCTGACCTACCCCGGCATCGGTTTCGTGGTCTGGCGCAGCGGCGAGTACCTGCCTGAGGATCTCGTCTTCCGCGTCAACTACCTCGGCGGCGACATGCCGACGTTCACGCTCAACTTCTCCCGGCCCGGCAACCAGGTGGTCGGCCAGTATTACAACTTCCTGCGGCTCGGCCGCGCCGGCTACTCGCAGGTGATGGGTTGCTTGTCGACAACCGCCCGGTGGCTGGGCGACGAGCTGCGCGCGGGCCAGCACTTCGAGATAGTGGCCGACGGCTCGGCGATCCCGGTGGTCAGCTTCCGGCTGGCCGGTGATTTCGGCTACACCGAGTTCGACGTGTCACACGCGCTGCGGGCCTACGGGTGGCAGGTGCCCGCCTACACCATGCCGGAGGGTGCGACCGACGTCACGATGCTGCGCATCGTGGTGCGGGAGGGCTTCTCCGCGGACCTGGCCAGGGCCCTTCGCGACGACGTCGTCACCGCGTTGGCCCACCTCGACGAGCTCAAGCCCGGCGGGTACTTCGACCAGTTCCAGCCCTTCGCCCACTGAAGCATTTCTGCCGAACGTGAGCTTGCGCACGAGAAACCGCCAAATATTCGCACACGAGCCAACGTTGGGCGCCTATACGGGTGCGCCGGCCGCGTGCAGTGCCGCTCTGGTGCGCTGGACGATGGCAGCAAGCGCCTCCGAGCCGACGAACGGCCAGTCTGGTTGCCCCACGCCGATACGACGACGTGATACCGGCCGGCGTTCCCCTTCAACGTGAACCTATGCGCGAAGAGATGCCGAGATCTCGAACACAAGCCCACGTTGGG
>JAVRPG010000072.1:0-3474 GCA_032162325.1 Mycobacterium sp.
GTCGGCGAGCCCGGCACCGAGCTGGCGGCGCCGGCGTCCTCGAGCCTGGTCAGCAGGAACGCCAGCGGCTCGGGTCGGCTCCACTCCGCCGAGAGCTCGTCAAGCGTGGCCGCCGGATGCTCGATCAGCAGCTCGTACGCCGCCTGCTCGGCCGCGCAGAGCCCGATCACGGTGCGCGCACCGGCCCGCGGTCCATCAGCCGGCGGGCACATCAGCGGGCCGATCGCTGGCCTGCTCGTAGACGGCGAGCCAGCCCCGGAGCACGGCTTGGTAGCCGGCCTGGAAGCGCGTCGCCGCGTCGAGCCTGAGCATCATGGCATGCACCCGGCTCCGGACCGTGCGCTCGCTGATGCTGAGCTGCCCGGCGATGTCGCGGTCAGTGAGGCCTGCAACCAGCAGAACCAGCAGTTGCCGCTCCTCCGGCCTGGGCCGCCCGTCGTGATCGGCGACCTCGGCCTTGCCCTCGCCGATCTGCAGCGGCAAGGCGCGATCCCAGAACATCTCGAAGAGCGCGGACAGGGCACCGAGCAGCACCGGTTCATGGACGATCAGCCGGGACTCGACATCCGCCGGTTGCCGCAGCGGAAGGATCGCGGCCGTGTCGTCGAAGATGGTCAGCTTCAGCGGCATGTGCCCGACCCTGGCCTGCTCCCCCGCCGCGATACCTGCCTCCAGGTCCGCGAGCCTTCCGGGCTGGTCCAGCGCAGTGCGGTTGTAGAGGACGCGATAACGGATCCCTCGCCGCAGCTGGTCGACCTCGACAGTGTTGAGCGTCGCGGCGTCCTGCGCCGGGTACGGCGGGGCGTCGCAGGAGCGGATCCGATCTCCGGCCAGGCCCTGGAGCTCTGCGAACCGGCTGATGATCTCGTCGCGGCCGTGCAGCGTCTCGACGATCGAGGTCAGGTCCGGCCCAGCCGCCTCGGAGCCGCCGAACCGGCCGTTCAATTCCGCGACGTACTGCCGCGCCTCTGCCGCTGCCCGGCTGTGCTCGCTGATCAGAACCTGCAGAGCCGTGTCGGGCGGCGTGGCCGACCACCGGTCGCCTGCAAGGCGTGACATCAGCCCGAGCTCCTCGAGCCGTGAGAGGACGACGCCGATCTCACCGGCACACCCACACTCTTCCGCGACCCGGTCGAGCTCGGCAGCCGTCATCGGCGGCCGGCTCACGAGCTGTTCGTAGACGTCTTGCTGCACCGACGTCAAGCCGAGAAGACCCAACACGACGTCGATGATGGCATGAAGCGGCTTCCTCTTTCCGCCATTGTCGTGAACCGGAAACACGATTGCCTTCCGGGCACGAGGTTGCGCTGTCTATCGTCGGCAAAAGCTCCCGTCGGCCGTTCGGGGCGGCCCACGAAGCATCCCGCCCGGTCTTCGTTCGTTCTAGGAGCAATCGATGATCAGACCATCACGCCCGCCTCGAAAGCACTTCAGTACCGGCCTCCGCGCCGGCGTTGCCGTCATCGCCCTCGTCGCCGCCGTCGCGGCGTCCGCGGTGAGCGCGCCCGCCAGCCCGGCACCTGCCTCACAATCCAGCTCCGGATCCGCCGACGCCGTTCGGGCGGCATCGGCTCCGGTCACGGCGCAGCACACGGTCACGCTCGTCACTGGTGACCTGGTCCTACTCGACAAGCTTGCCGACGGCACCGAAACGGCCACCGTCCGCCCGCCGGCGGACAGGCTGAGCACCAGTTTCGCCACCCGCCAGGTTGGCGGGCAGCTGTACGTGGTCCCGAGCGATGCGAACGCGCTGCTCGCCGCCGGAACTCTCGACCCGGAGCTGTTCAACGTCAGCCAACTCGTTGCCGACGGCTACGACGACACCCACAGCACGAGCCTCCCGCTGATCGTTCAGTACCCGGCTGCCACGGCCAAGGCGAAGACCAGCGGCGCCCCGCCCGGTACCTCGCACCGATTCACCTTGGAGAGCATCAACGCCCAGTCCGTACGGGAGAACAAGGCGCAAGCCCGTGCCTTCTGGACCTCGTTGTCCGGTGCCGGATCCGGATCGGTCAGGAAGGTCTGGCTCGATCGCAAAGTGGCGACCACTCTTACCGAGAGCGTGCCGCAGATCGGCGCGCCGTCGGCCTGGCAGGCCGGGTACGACGGATCCGGCGTCACCGTCGCCGTACTCGACACCGGAATCGACACCACGCATCCCGATCTGGACGGCGGCAAGGTTGCGGACGCCGCGAACTTCTCCGCCGACACCGACACGCTCGACCACTTCGGTCACGGCACCCATGTCGCCTCGATCGTCGCCGGCACCGGAGAGGGCGCACCCGCAAACCGTAGGGGGGTCGCGCCCGGGGCGAGCCTGCTCAACGCCAAAGTGCTGGACCGCAACGGATCCGGCAGCTACGACTCGATCATCGAGGGCCTGGAATGGGCGGCCGCGCACGGAGCGAAGGTCGCGAACCTGAGCATCGGCACCCATACGCCGACGGACGGCGACGACCCCCTGGTTCAGGCGATCGACCGGATCAGTCTTTCGAGCGGGATGCTGATCGTCGCCGCGGCGGACAACATCGGCCCGGGCGACTCCACGATCACCAGTCCCGGTTGGGCGAACGAGGCGTTGACCGTTGGAGCGGTAGACAAGCAGGACAAGCTGGCGAGCTTCTCCAGCCGCGGACCTCGGCTGGGCGACTACGGCATCAAGCCGGACATCACCGCGCCCGGCGTGGACATCGTCGCCGCTCGGGCCGACGGCACCACCCTGGGCCCGATCGTGGACGGGGTCTACCAGACACTGAGCGGCACCTCGATGGCCGCGCCGCACGTGGCCGGTGCTGCGGCGATCATCGCGCAAGAGTTCCCTGCAGCCACCAACCAGCAACTCAAGGACCGGTTGATCTCGACTGCGAAGACCAGCGCGACCCAGACCGTGTACCAGCAAGGTGGCGGCCGGGTCGACCTCGTCCGCGCCCACGCGCAGCAGGTGTACGCCAGCCCGGGAACCCTCAATCTGGGCTACTTCCCCTTCCCGCACACGGATCAGAAGCCGGTCACGAAGACCGTCACGTATACCAATGACGGCAGCACAGAGCTGACGCTCGACCTGTCGCTGCAGCTGTCCGGCAAGGAGCACGGGCCGGCACCGGCCGGGATGTTCACCCTCAGCCAGCCGACTGTGACGGTGCCAGCGGGCGGCACGGCCTCCGTGACCGTGACCGTCGACCCGGCGGCCGGACAGCTGGACCTGTACGGCGGATACCTCGTCGCCACCTCTGGTGACACCGTCGTCCATACGTCGGTTGGTGCCTACCTCGAGCCGGCGATGTACAACCTGACGGTGTCCGGGATCGCCCGGGACGGCCGCCCTGCGGCAGTGATCAGCTGGGCTGAACTGTGGAGCCTCGACACCGGAGCGTTCACCGCCAAGTACTTCTCGGCGACCAACTCGACGGTCACGTTCAGGGTGCGTCCCGGCACTTACAACCTGGCCGGCTACATCGGCACAGCCGACGCCGC
>JAVRPG010000073.1:0-8599 GCA_032162325.1 Mycobacterium sp.
ACACCTCGTGGATCCGCCGTGAACCGGTCGGGGTCATCGGCCAGGTGTCGCCGTGGAACTACCCGATGATGATGGCGATCTGGAAGTTCTGTCCGGCCATCGCGGCGGGCAACACCGTGGTCATCAAACCCAGTGACACCACCCCGGTCACGACCGTGATGCTTGCGGAGATCGCTTCTCGCCACTTTCCGCCCGGGGTGCTGAATGCCGTTTGCGGCGACCGGAATACGGGCGCGGCGGTGGTCGCGCATCCCACGCCGCAGATGGTGTCGATCACCGGCTCGGTGGCCGCGGGCCGCGCGGTGGCGGTCAGCGCGGGCGGGCATTTGAAGCGCACGCATCTCGAGCTTGGCGGCAAGGCGCCGGTCATCGTGTTCGACGACAGCGACATCGCCTCGGCCGCAGAAGGCATCGCGACGGCGGGCTACTTCAATGCGGGCCAGGACTGCACGGCGGCGACGCGGGTGCTCGCGACCGCCAAGGTGGCCGGCGACCTGACCGACGCGTTGGCGGAGCAAGCCAAGGGCGCGACGACGACGTTCGGCAGGCCCGCCGATGACGAGGACTCCTGGGTGCCGCCGGTGAACAACGTCAACCAGATGGAGCGCGTGCTGTCCTTCTTCACCGACGTGCCGTCACACGCCAAGGTCGCGGTCGGCGGACAACGCCAGGGCGACAAGGGTTTCTACGTTGAGCCGACGGTCATCGGCGGCCTGCTGCAGGATGACCGGCTGGTGCAGCAGGAGATCTTCGGACCGGTGATCACAGTGCAGTCGTTCTCCGACGAGGACGAGGCGATCGCCTGGGCCAACGGCACCGAGTACGGGCTGGCCTCGTCGGTGTGGACGCGCGACGTGTCGCGTGCGTTGCGGGTTTCGGCGGCGCTGGACTTCGGGTGCGTGTGGATCAATACGCACATTCCGCTGGTGGCCGAGATGCCGCACGGCGGCTTCAAGTCCTCGGGCCACGGTAAGGACCTGTCGATGTACGGCTTCGACGACTACACCCGCATCAAGCACGTGATGGCGTACACGGGCTAGCTTTTCGCTGCGCGAGCAGACGCAAAGTCCCCTATTTCGTCGGCGTGTCGGGTAATTTTGCGTCTGCTCGGTAGGCCCAGAATTCGGTCAGTAGCCGCAGGATTCGTTCGCGGTCGATCAGCAGCGGCGAGACATGTCCGGTGCCCGCGACTTCCTCGACGCGACAGTCGGGAATCGCGGCGCAGGTGGCCCGGGCTTCTTCGGGACGCCAGCCAGTGACGTCGTCGCGCACGGGCATAACCAGTGTGGGCACATTGATGCGGGGCAGAAGGTCCCCGATGCCCTTGCGGTGCACCATCATGGACCGCATCGCGTGCAGCATCCCCCGCCGATCCGCCTCACGAAAGGCCGCCATGGTCGTCGCGGCCTGATCCGGCTGAGCTGCAACGGCTTCCGGGCCGAGCAACGAGTCGGCCAACTGCTTAATGATGAATCCGTTCGGTCCGGCCAGGCCGTATAACTCAACCAACGGCCACGCTTTGGTCAATTTCTCCGTGAACGTGAACCCCTGGATGGGAGTCCCGATCGTGACGAGGGTGCTCAGCCGCGGAGGCTGAGCCGTCGCCAAACGAATGCCGATGTGGCCGCCCCAGGCGTTTCCGATCCAGTCGACCGGCTTGGTGAGGCCCAAGCGGTCCAGCGCCTGCTCCGCGGCGGTCACACACTCCTCTAAGGTGAAGTCGCGAAGCACTGCCTCGCTCTTGCCGTGTGACGGCCCGTCGATCGTGTACACCGTGCGGTCGCGAGCCAGTGCGTCCACCAATGGACCCCACGACCGTGAATCGACGAACAGGCTGTGGCACAACACGACCGGCGGCCCGGTGCCGGTGCGCCGGACATGGAGGCGGCCGAGGTCGGTGCTGACAAAGTTCGGGCTCGGGGTGATCATCGCAGCGCTCCCAATTACTTCGGAAACCGAAACTTCGGTAACCGTAGTATCCTCGGACGCCATGGCGACGTCAAGAGATCTGTCACCGGACCGCCTGGCCATCGGGCAACTGCTGGTCAGGCTGTTGCGTGAGTTTCGTGATGACCTCGCTGCCCCACGCGCCGACGCCGGCTACGGCGACATACGCGAACCGCACTTCCAGATCTTCGGCAACATCCGGATGGGCGGCATCAGGCTGACCGAGTTGGCCGACCGAGCCCAACTCAGCCTGGCCGCCACGTCAGAGTTGGTGAATGACCTCGCCGACATGGGTTATCTGACGAGGCGGCCAGATCCGGCCGATGGCCGCGCGAAGCTGATCGACCTGACAAAGCGGGGCCGCGACCTGATGGCCGACGCCGGCGACCGTGTCGCCGATATCGAGCGGCGCTGGTCGAAGCTCGTGGGCGCAAAGAACTTCGCGCAGATGTCACGCACGATGCAGCGCCTGCTCGACGAGCTCGCCCCAAAGGAGTCACGGAGCTAGTTCGCACCCGCCACTAGAGCGGCGACGAGCCGGTGGATGTCGTCAACCGTGAGGTCCTCACCGTCGACCTCCAGCTGAATCAGATGGGACAGCAGATCGTCGGTGGGCTTGCGGCATCGATCGGCGATCATCACGTCGACGTATGCGTGCAGTTCGTCCAGCGCTTTCGGGCTCGACAGTCGCCGGCCCAGCGCCAGAACAGCAGCCGGTCGTCGCGCGGCACGCGGAGTAACTCGCAGACAATCGATACGGGCGAGCGGTGATGACGCTGGCAGCAGTCGTGCGCAGCGGTTCTGCGGTGGTCATGTCGGTCTCCTCATCGGTCGGGATGATTCGACTATCGAGCTGTTGCGATGTCAGACCATCCGCCCTGGGGCGTAAATGCGCTGGGCGAGGGGCGTAGATACGCCTTTGAGCTGATGTTTTGCCGGTTAAGGGGGGCGCATGCTGGCTAGCATGAGCGCGACTGAGTGGAGCGATGTTGACATGGCCGAGCTGCTGCCTACCGGCACGGTGACGCTGCTGCTCGCCGACGTCGAGGGCTCGACCCAGCTGTGGGAATCGCAGCCGGCGGCTATGACGGCCGCGGTTGCGCTTCTCAACTACACAGCCAGCGAGGTCATTGCTAAGCACGATGGCGCACGTCCGGTCGAGCAGGGCGAAGGCGACAGTTTTGTCGCCGCGTTCGCGCGCGCCGGCGACGCCGTGGCGTGTGCGCTGGAACTCCAGCGCACGGATCTTGCGCCTATCAGGCTGCGCATCGGAGTGCACACCGGCGATGTGCAGTTGCGCAACGAGGGCAACTACGCGGGCCCAACGATCAACAAGACCGCGCGGCTACGCGACCTGGCACACGGCGGTCAAACCGTGCTGTCGGGTGTGACCGAGGAACTCGTCGAAGACCAGCTCCCCGGCGATGCGTGGTTGACCGATCTCGGCCGCCAGCACTACGCGACCTCCCCCGCCCCGTTCGCGTTTCGCAGCTGTGTCATCCCGACCTTCGCAACAACCTCCCTCCCCTGCGGACGTCGAACGCCGCCGCCGCTCATCACCTTCCGGCGCAGCTGACGACCTTTGTCGGCCGCCATGCGCAGATGGCCGACATTCGCGCCCTCCTGGGCGACAACCGCCTTGTCACATTGACCGGCGCCGGAGGAGCCGGCAAGACTCGTCTGGCGATCGAGGTCGCCGCCCAGTTGACCAGCGTTTACCCGCAAGGGATTTGGTACGCCGACCTGGCGCCGATCACCCACCCGGACGTGGTGCCACTTTCGGTCGCCCGCGCTCTCGGGCTGCCCGACCAACCCGGCCAATCGATCACGGAGACGCTGCTGCGGTTCGTCCGCGATCGTCACATGTTGCTCGTCCTGGACAACTGCGAACACCTGCTCGAAGCCAGCGCGACGCTCGTCAACGACCTGCTGGCCGCCTGCTCCAAGGTGACGATTCTCGCGACCAGTCGGGAACCGCTCGTCGTCGGCGGCGAAGTTCTTTGGCAAGTGCCGTCGCTGTCGCTGGCCGATGAGGCCATCGAGCGGTTCACCGATCGGGCCCGCCGAGCCCGGCCCGATTTCGCAGTGACCGAGGGCAACGCGGATACGGTGACCGAGATCTGCCGCCGCCTCGACGGCATGCCACTGGCGATCGAACTCGCTGCCGCTCGGGTCCGAGCGCTGTCGCTCAACGAGATCGTCGACAGCCTGCACGACCGGTTCCGGCTACTCACCGGCGGTGCCCGTACGGCTGTGCGCCGCCAGCAGACTCTCCGCGCCTCGGTGGACTGGTCGCACGCCTTGCTCACTCAGCCCGAACGCGTGCTGTTCCGACGCCTGGCGGTATTCATGGGCGGGTTCGACCTTGATGCCGCCCAAGCCGTCGCTGGCGGGACGGACGTGGAGCGTTTCCAGGTGCTCGACCAGCTCAGCCTGCTTGTCGACAAATCACTCGTCGTCGCCGAAGACACTGGCGGTCGGGCCCGATATCGACTGCTGGAAACCGTGCGCCAGTTTGCGCTGGAAAAACTCGGCGAATCGGATGAAGCCGACGAGGTGCGCGCCCGCCACCGTGATCACTACACCGCGATGGCTTCGCAGTTGGATGCCCCCGGCCGCACGGACTACGAACACCTGCTTGCACACGTGGAGAACGAAATCGACAACCTGCGCGCCGCGTTCATCTGGAGTCGGGAAAACGACGACATCACGAAGGCAGTTGCGCTCGCGTCGTCACTGCTCCCCTTTTGGCTGGGGCGGGGCCGCATCTCCGAGGGAATGGCGTGGCTGGATGCAGCCGGAGCCGAGAGCCAGGTCAGCGACCCAGCATTATGGGCCCGCGCGATCGCCGATCGGGCCGAGTTGAGCTCGTGGGTGGATATCACTGGCATGTGGGAGCAAGCCGAGAAGGCCCTTGCGATCGCGCGCGAAATCAATGAGCCCACGCTGCTGGCCCGGGTGCTCACTGCGTGCGCATACATCACCATGCACGACACCGAGCTGGCCCGCTCTTACTTCACCCAGGCAGTCCACCTCGCGCGGGAGTTAGACGACTCATGGCGACTGAGCCAGATACTCGCCCGGCAATCGACCGGGGCCATGTTTGTGGGTGACGCGATCGCTGTTCAGGAATTCGCCGAGGAAGGACGAGACCTCGCGGAGTCCATCGGCGACCATTTCAACGCCCGCCAGTGCCGCCTGAACATCGCGTGGGCGCAGATGGCCCGTGGCAAGACGGCCACGGCGGTCAGTCAGTATGCGGATCTCATTGCCGAGGCCAGTGATGCACACGACGCGCATGTCCGTCGTATCCGGCCTGATTCCTGGTGCGTTCGCGCTCGCGTTCCGCGGCGATGTGGACGGCGCTCGGGCGATGGCCGCGGCCGCGGTCGAAGCGTGCACCGAATTGGGGTTCCTTTCTCGGGGATGCATACTCCGATGTGGTCATGGCCGAGTTGGCTGGCGGGAACATCAATGCGGCTATGGAGGCCGCGGAGATCGCCATGCGGAGTAACACGAATGTCGCGGTGGAGAAGCACAACTGGTGGACTGCCGCCCTCGCCGCGTTGGCGTGCGGCGACGTCGCCCGTGCGCGACGATGGGCGGACGGGTCCCTGGAAGCGACCGGTGGCATGTTCCGGTGTCTGGCCTTGGCAGCGATGGCACGTATCGATCTTGCCGAGGGCGACATGGATCAGGCAGCGACGGGCGCTTACGAAGGCCTCGCGATCGCCGCGCCCATGTCGGGATATCTCTGTGTCCCCGATCTTCTCGAGTGTCTGGCAGCGGTGGCGGTGGCCGGCGACGCCGGCAGTTCCCAACACGCTGTTCGGCTCCTCGGCGCCGCAGATGATATGAGGCAGCACTTCGGGCTGCCGCGCTTAAAGGTCTATGAAGATGGCCACCAGTCTTTGGTGGCGGCGCTGCGAAAGGATCTGGGCGACAGCGAGTTCGACACCGCATGGGCGGCGGGCGCAGCCCTATCCGCCGAGGAAGCCGTCGCCTACGCGCAGCGCGGTCGCGGTGAACGCAAACGGCCCTCCACAGGCTGGGGCTCGCTCACACCGACCGAGCTCGACGTGACTCGGCTCGTCGGCGAAGGCCTACCCAACAAGGACATCGCCGTCCGGCTGTTCATCTCACCGCGGACGGTCCAGTCGCATTTGCGCCATGTCTACAACAAGCTGGGGTTGACCTCCCGCGTGCAACTCGCCCAAGAAGCCGCCCGCCACTGACGCGCGAGCAGACGCAAAGTCCCCCAATCTCTCGGCGTGTCGGGGGACTTTGCGTCTGCTCGGCAGGTTAGTGAGCGTGCGTCTGCCTGCGGCCGCCGCCCTGGAACATGTCGCGCCAGCTCCGGTGCCGCCCCTCGCCCGTCGGCTGGATCTCCGTGACCTCCTCCGACGGCGCCGGCTGAGGTTGCGCTGCGGCAGCGACGGGGCGTTGCACGTACGCGATGTCGCGCGCCGTGCGCACCGAAAGTCGTCCCAACGCAACCGCACCCAGGAACACAATCAGCGCGCCCAGGCCGTAGAAATACGTCAGCTCCAGCCACACCCGCTTGGTTTCAGTCGCCGCCACCGGCGCGCCTACGTCGCCGATGCCCAACGGGCCGGCCAGCGCGCGGCCAACGACGAACCACGCGCCGGCGAGCACCGTCAGCCAGCCACCGAACATCGCGGTCGCGCGATTGCGCGAGACGAGCAGCAGCAGGCCGCCGACGACCGCGGCGGCACCGGGCAGAACCTCGAGCCAGCCTCGTGCGGTGGTCCACGTCCATTCCTGGTCGGGAGTGAAGGCGAAGTCGAAGTACGGTCCGACGAACGGGATGAGCGCACCCCAGGCGCCCAACAAAATCAGCAGAAATCCACTTGCCGCACCACGGCTGCGCGGCATCTGCAACCTGCCGCTGCGGGCGTGAACGCGTGTGTCACTCATGAAGCCTCCTCGGTCGACGATCGAATACCCCATCTCGCAGCGGCATAACCTCACGGCCGCTGACTAGGGTGGCGGCATGCGCCTCGACGAGGACGCCGTGCGCGAGACCTTGGCCGACGCCTGGGAGCGATGGGCGCGCCGGTGCGCCGAGCTCACGCCACAGCAATGGTCGACGCCAACGCGTTGCCGGCCCTGGGATGTGCGAGGGCTGGTGGCGCATCTATGCCCCAACCGTTCGATGTTCGACATGCTGAACGCGGCGACGACCGACGGACCCGCCGCGGTCACTGACGCCGCAGAGATGCTGCGCCGCTTCAACGCCCCCGACGGCATCGCCCACACGTCGGCCGACCACATCGCAGAACGGGCCACCACCGACGCGACGAAGCTCGCACCCTACGACGCTGTGACGCGTTTCACTGAGTGCGCCGAAATCTTGCGCGCCACACCGATGTCCAAGAAGACAGTGATCTCCTATCCGGTAGTCGGCACCACGACTTTGGCGGTAGTTGCCGAGGTCGCGTTGATGGAGGCGACCGTGCACCTGCTCGACCTGGATGACGCCGTCGGCAGCGTCCAACCGTCGCAACAAGCGCTCGCGGCGACGCGCGATTTGCTCATCGCGGTCCCCGACCCGATCGCAGCGATTGAGGTCCTTGCCGGCCGGGCCGATCCATCGACGGCGGTGCCCGCGATTCGGTGACGGCCGTCACACCACTCACAGCGAACTCCCAGCCAGCAACGGAATAAAGTTAGTTTTACTAACGTAGTTTCGACTAGACGCAGCGTCGCGCCCCCGATTTCCCGCAATTCGCCGAGGATTCTTGATGTCGACTGATACCCGTGAAGAGCGGCTTGCGCGCCGCATCTCCGACCTGTACGCCACAGACCAGCAGTTCGCCGACGCCCGACCGAGCGAGGCTGTTGCGCACGCGATCGAAGCGGCCGAGGCGCTGCCTCAGATCGTGCAGACCGTCATCGACGGCTATGCCGACCGGCCTGCCCTCGGGCAGCGCGCCGTTCAGTTCGTGACCGACCCCTCGACGGGCCGGACATCCGCGGAGCTGCTGCCCCGGTTCGACACCATCACCTACCGCGAGCTGTCGGACAGGGTCAACGCTGTCGCGGCGGCGCTGACGCAGAATCCGGTGCTGCCCGGCGATCGCGTCGCCATTCTCGGATTCACCAGCATCGTTTACACGACCGTCGACATGGCGCTGCTGCGCCTCGGGGCAATATCGGTCCCCCTCCAGACCAGCGCGCCGGTCACCCAGTTGCGGCCCATCGCCGCCGAGACCGAGCCAGTCGCCATCGCGTCGAGCATCGACTTCCTCGACGACGCCGTCGAATTGATGCTGACCGGGCACCTCCCCGAGCGGCTGGTCGTGTTCGACTACCACGGCGAGGTGGGCGACCACCGCGACGCACTCGAGGCCGCGACCGCGCGGCTCGCCGAAACCCCAGTCGTTGTGGAGACTTTGGCCGAGGTGCTCGCTCGCGGGAACGCGCTGCCGGTTACGCCGGCGTTCGACTCCGGCGATGACACCACCCTGGCGCTACTGATCTACACCTCGGGGAGCACCGGCACGCCCAAAGGCGCGATGTACCCCACGAAGATGGTCGCCAACTCGTGGCGCCGGTCGAGCATGGCGATGTGGGGCAGTGAAGGCGCCACCCCGTCGATCACGTTGAACTTCATGCCGATGAGCCACAT
>JAVRPG010000074.1:0-5221 GCA_032162325.1 Mycobacterium sp.
ACGATCGCCGGGCCCGTCCCCCAGGTGATGTGGAAGCGCGGCACCGAGTTGCCGTGACCGCGTGCGTCGTAGCCGCCGCGCTCGGCCCAGCCGACGATGGGGAAGATCTGCAGCCCGCGTTCGCGCAGCCAGCTGCGCTTCTCCCCTGCGGCGAAGTCGACGTAGGCGTGCGCCCACTGCCGCGGCCAGTGGTCCTCGGGCCGGTCGAAGCCCGCCGTGCCGAGCCAGTCCTGCAGCGCCAACTCATGGCTGTCACGGATGCCCAGCCGCCGCTGTTCCGGGCTGTCGACGAAGAACAGGCCGCCGAACGACCAGTACGCCTGACCCCCGATGTTATTGGCGTTCTCCTGATCCACGATCAGCACGCGGCGCCCGCGTTCGACCAGCTCACATGCCGCGACCAGGCCGGCAAGCCCGGCGCCCACCACGATCACATCAGCGTCAGCCATGGCCGCCAATGTAGCGGCGCGCGCTACGCGGCGTCGGTCAGCGCGGGGTTCGGGTCCCAGTGGTAGACGGACGGCACGCATCGATGCATCAGCGCCAGATCGACGGCGTCGAGCATCGCCTGCCGGGGTCCGGGCCGACGTAGGTGACGGGCGGCCACCGCGACGCGGACGATGCCCTCGCGCCGCGCGGTACGCTCGGCCGCCAGCACCAGCGTCCGGCACCACCACGGCTCGCTCAGGAAGCCCTCGCCGATGCCGAGCACCCTCCCCCGTACCGTCGTGTGACGAACCAGGTCGGTGATGCCGCTCAGGCCGACGAGTAGGCGAAAGCCGTTGCGGGGCAATGCTGTTACCGTGCCCTGCGAGACCGTCCAGCCGGGCGCGGCGAACAGCCGGGTGCGCAGCCCCAGGTGCTCGAGCACCCGGTCGGCGGCCATCAGCCGCAAATTCGCTTCGTGTGCAGGCAATGTCGCGAATTCGCCGCGCCGCTTTTTGGTGGCGGCCTCGTCGAAGCCGTGCAGCACAATGGCGTCGCCGCGCTCACGCCGGTCAGCAAGCCACTCGACCGTCGGCGCGTCCGAGTCGAGCCGGTAGCCGCCCTTGATCCGGGGGGCTACAAGAAACGAGGCAGGCACGTCGCGTGCGTCGAGCTGACCGCAGAACGCCTCGACGTCCGCCCGTGCGCGGTCGCTGATCCCGGAGACCGAGACGACCAGTTGTCCAGCCACGTGTTCATTGTGGCAACGTCAGGTGTCCCAACGGTTTACAACACGTGGTCGACAGTTGACCATCTATCGCGGCAGGACCGCCTCGATAGCGGCGATGACCTCGGGCGCGTCGGGAACCGTGCGAGGCCGGAATCGGTTGACCGCCTCGCCACCGGGTGCGAGCAGGAACTTCTCGAAATTCCATTGCACGTCGCCCGCCTCGCCGCTGTCGTCGGGCGTATTGGTCAGCTCGGCGTACAACGGGTGCCGGTCCGGACCGTTGACATCGGTCTTGGCAAGCAGCGGGAACGTCACCCCGTAGTTCGTCGAGCAGAACGTCAGGATCTCCTCGGCCGTGCCCGGCTCCTGGCCCATGAACTGGTTGCACGGCACGCCGATCACCGTCAAGCCGCGCTCGCCGTAATCCTTCGCCAGCTGCTCCAGAGCGGTGTACTGCGGGGTGAGGCCGCATTTCGAGGCCACGTTCACCACCAGCGCGGCGCCCTCTGCCAGCTCGGCCAGAGTGGTGGGACGCCCGTCCAGCGTGGTCAGTGCGATGTCGGTCAGCGGTGTTTCGGTCATGCCCGCACATTAACCGTCGAACAGCATCAGTGCGATCTTCTCGACGGTCGCCATCGGGTCGTCGTCGGTGTCGATCGCCTCGTTTAGCCGAAGCATCGCGAACCCGTGCACCAACGACCATGCCGCGAGCGCGGCGCTTGGCGGATCCGCCTTGGCGCGTGGGTCTTTCAGCGTGCCGACGCCATGCGCCAGTTCCTCGCCTGCGGCCTTCTGGGCCGTGACCAATTCGGGATCGTCGGGGCTGACGAGGGAGCGGTCGAACATCACCGCGTAGTGGCCGGGATGGTCGAGTGCGAACCGCACATACGCCAGCGCCGCGGCGATGAAGTCAGGGCGCGCGCCCGCCAGCGCGTCGGCCAGCATCCGCCACCCCTGCGCGGCGAGCGCGGTGAACAATCCGCGGCGGTCGGTGAAGTGATGCGCCGGGGCGGCGTGCGAGACGCCGGCCTCCCGCGCCAGTTCGCGAAGCGAGATCCCGTCCGCGCCGCGCTCGGCCACCAAGGCCGCAGCCTTGGCCAGGATGACGGCCCTGAGGTCGCCGTGGTGGTACGTATCCCTGCTCACCCGGCCATCATAGTCGGATAACTTGACAGTGCCTAGTTCGTTGGTTAGGTTGTCCCATCATCTTGACACTGTCTAGATAAGGAGCTGGCAATGGCCGTCATCATCACTTTGGTGCTGGGCACGGTGGGCGCCCGGTTGGTTGGCTGGCTGGGCGTCGACTACGCCGACAGCTGGCCTCAGGCCGTCGCCGTCGGGCTGGCGGTGATGTTCGTGATGACCGGGGTCGCGCATTTCGTTCCGGCGATGCGGCGCGACATGATGCGATCGTGCCGCCACGGCTGCCTGCCGCCGGTCTGCTGATCACCATCACCGGCGTGCTCGAGCTGCTGGGCGCGGCAGGGTTGCTGTACCCACCCACGCGAGTGGCCGCGGCTGTGTGCCTGTTCGCGTTGATGCTGGTGATGTTCCCCGCCAATGTCTACGCGGCGCGGATGCCGAACCCGCCGAAGTCGATGACCTCGCGGCTCGACGTGCGCACGGCCGAGGAGGTCGTGTTCCTAGGCGCTGCCGTCGTGGTTGGCCTTGGCGGCATCCAGTAGCCAGGCGTACTGGAAGGCGGCTTCCTTCCAGCGCTCGTAGCGTCCGCTGATCCCACCGTGGCCGGCGTTCATCTCGGTCTTGAGCAGAACCGGGTGAGCGTCGGTCTTGGTGTGCCGAAGCGCCGCAACCCATTTCGCGGGTTCGACGTAATACACCCGCGTGTCGTTCAACGACGTCATCGCAAGGATCGGCGGATACTCCTTGGCCTCGACGTTCTCGTACGGCGAATAGGACTTCATGTAGAAGTAGACGCCCTTGTCTTCCAACGGATTTCCCCACTCGTCCCACTCTGTGACCGTGAGTGGCAGCGACGGGTCGAGGATCGTCGTCAACGGGTCGACGAATGGGACGGCGGCCAGGAAGCCGGCGAACAGGCCCGGCGCCAAGTTGGTGACCGCGCCGATCAGCAGCCCGCCCGCGCTGCCGCCGAAAGCGACGAGATTCTCCGGCCGGGTCACATCGTTTTGGACGAGATGGGCTGCGACGGCGATGAAGTCGGTGAAGGTGTTCTTCTTCTCCAGCAGCTTGCCGTGCTCGTACCATGGCCTGCCGAGTTCGCCGCCGCCCCGCACGTGCGCGACGGCGAACACCATGCCGCGGTCCAGCAGCGAGAGCCGGGCGATGGAGAACCGCGGGTCCTCGCACGACTCGTAGGCGCCGTAGCCGTACAGCAGAGTGGGCGCGGGGTAGGGCACGCCGGTGCGGTGCACGATCGAGATCGGCACCCGCGCGCCGTCAGGGGCGACGGCCCAGTCGCGGCGCTCGACATACTCGTCGGGGTGGTAGTCGCCGAGCACCGGCTGTTCACGCAGCAGCGTGCGTTCGCCCGTGGCGAGGTCGATGTCGTAGATGCGCACCGGAATGACGAATGACGTCGCGCCGACCCGCAGCTTGGGTGAACTCCAGTTGGGGTTGGCGGAAAGGCCCGCCGACATCAACTCGGAGTCGAACGTGATGTCCTCGGGGTGGCCGTAGTCGCCGTCCGCATAAACCGGCCACAGCTGGATCCGCGGCAGCGCCTCGCTGCGGTAGCTGACCACCAGATGGCCTTCGAATGCGTCGACGGAGTCGAGTCGCACATCGTCGCGGTGCTCGATCAATGTGCGAAAAGCATTGGGATCGCTCACCGGAGCCTCCACAAGCGTGAAGTTCTCCGCGCCGTCGTTGTGCAGGATCAGGAACCGGTCCTCACCGCCGACAATCGCGTGTTCCACGGAGTACTCGACAAGCTCTCGGCGCTGCCAGATCGTGGTGAACTCGGTTTCGCCGTCGGTGGCGTCGCCGTAGCGCAACTCGGAGGTAACGGCGCTACCCGCCGCGATGATCATGTACTTGTTGCTGCGGGTGCGGCCGACCGCCAGCCAGAACTTCTCATCGGGCTCGTGGTAGACCTTTTCGGCGGGCAGCCCAGCGGCGAGGCGGTGGCGCCACACCGTGTCGGGGCGCCAGGCGTCGTCGACGGTGACGTAGTAGACGGTGCGGTTGTCGGCGCCCCAGGTGGCGCCCGCGCCGATGCCGACGATCTGGTCTACGTACAGGGAACCGGTTCGCAGGTCCTTGAACCGCAGCGTGTATCGCTCGTCGCCCTTGACGTCCACGGAGTAGGCCAGGATGTTGCCGTCCAAGCTGACGGTGGCGGCGCCGAGCGCGAAGAAGTCGTGCCCTTCGGCCTCGATGTTCTCGTCGAGGAGGATCTGCTCGCCGGGGATCTCGGTGTCCTCGTCGAACTGCGGCGGGGTCCAGTCGTCGGGATCGGTGACCGGGCAACGGCACTGCACGCTGTATTGCTTGCCCTCGAAGCTCCTGCCGTAGTACCACCAGTCGCCGCGGCGGGTCGGCACGGACAGATCGGTTTCCTTGGTGCGGGCCTTTATCTCGTCGAAGATCTTCTCCCGCAACGACGCCAGGCCCGACGTTGCGTCTTCGGTGTACTCGTTCTCGGCTTTGAGATAGTCGACAACTTCGGGATTCGACTTGTCGCGCAGCCACTCGTATGGGTCGATGAACACGTCGCCATGATGTTCCCGGCGAGCGTCGATACGCTCTGCCTCCGGCGGTTTCACGGCTTGATCCAGTCGCTGAAGTTGCGGCCCGAGATGCGCTCGTAGGCTTCGATATAGCGTGCGCGGGTGGCATCGACGATGTCGGGCGGCAGCGCGGGCGGTGGCTTGTCGCCGTTGCGGTCCCAGCCGGAGTCCGGACTGGTAAGCCAGTTGCGCACGAACTGCTTGTCGAAACTCTTCTGCACGACCCCCTCCTGGTAATTGTCGGCGCGCCAATACCTGCTGGAATCCGGGGTGAAGACCTCGTCGGCCAGCCGCATATTGCCGTGCTTGTCCACACCGAACTCGAACTTGGTGTCGGCGACGATGATGCCCT